>NZ_RAWN01000059.1:0-49612 GCF_003668895.1 Corallococcus sp. AB045 | reverse complement strand
GCGCTGAGCTACTCCGTGTTCGAGCGCTTCGCGTTCGGAGGCGGCGGCGGCGCGGGGCAGGGCTCCGACGCGGCCGGCTCCAACGGCGCCGCGGGCGGCGGCGTGGTGTTCATCCGCTCCACCGCGTTCGAGGGCAAGGGCGTCTACAGCGCCTCGGGCTCGACGGCGGGGGCCTCGGCGGGCAACGACGGCGCGGGCGGTGGCGGCGCGGGCGGCGCGGTGGTGCTGCGCGCGGTGGACATCGTGAACTGCGGCGGGGTCGAGGCGCGGGGTGGCGCGGGCGGTAACACCCAGTTGGACAAGCAGCCCTTCGGACCGGGCGGTGGTGGCGCCGGGGGCCGGATCCTGCTCGAGGGCAAGACCCTCGCGTGTGTGCCCAACGTGAGCGCGGGCAGCGCGGGTGTGTCCGCCTACCCGGGCGCGGGTTCGTACGGCGCGGGGCCGGCCTCCGCGACGTCGGATGGCGGCACTCCGGAAGGGGGCCCGTCCGCGGGGACGGTGCAGGAGATGGCCCAGCCCTTCCAGGTTCCCGTCACGCCCGTCATCACGGTGCCCGTGTCGGGCGAGGCGTCCACCACCACGCGCCCTCGCTTCGAAGGGACCGTGGGCACGAACGGGCCGGCCGTCCACATCGTCGTGGATGGGCGCGAGATTGGCGCGGCGGTGCCGGGCTCGGACGGCCGCTTCACCTACGACCCCACCACGCCGCTGACCGCGGGCACGCACGACGTGGTCGCCTGGGCGGAGTCACTGGGCGTTGCGAGCAAGCCCTCCACGCCGGTGCGCTTCACCACGCCCGCGGTGGTGCTCGCGGACGGTGGTGTCGTGCAGATGGCCGTGCTGGTGGTGCCCTCGAACGGGGACACGGTGGGGCCCACGCCGCTGTTCGCCGGCACCGCGCCCAATGGCGCCAGCGTGGGCGTGGTCATCGACGACGGACCGGACAACATCGTGCCGTTGGACCTGCTGGGGCGCTTCCGCTACCAGGTGCCGGACTCCGCGCCGCTGAGCGTGGGCACGCACAAGGTCACGGTGCACTCGCACAACGAGGCGGGCGATGACGGGCCGTACTCCGACGTCGTGGGCTTCGAGGTGGTGGTGGCCGGCGCGGACGGCGGAGCGGATGGCGGCACCGACGCGGGCCCGGCGGATCCGGCGATGCCCATGGTGCTCGTGCCCGAGGAGGGCGCGACGGTGGATCCGACCTTCATGTTCGTGGGCGTGGCGCTGCCCGGCACGACCG
The DNA here is from genome assembly GCF_003668895.1 of Corallococcus sp. AB045. NCBI lineage: Bacteria > Pseudomonadati > Myxococcota > Myxococcia > Myxococcales > Myxococcaceae > Corallococcus > Corallococcus sp. AB045. The sequence continues at coordinate 48,369 of NZ_RAWN01000059.1, read as the reverse complement.
TGCGGCTGGAGCTGGACGGCACGGCGCTCGCGACCGCCACCGCGGATGGCGAAGGCGTCTTCCGCCACGTGCTGACGGCGGACAAGGCGCTCGCGACGGGGGCGCACAAGGTCGTCGCGCAGGTGGTGACCGCGCAGGGCGAGGCGGGGCTGCGCTCACCGGAGGTGGGCTTCCAGGTGCGAGGCCCCACCGACCTGGATGTGGGCTGCGGCTGCGGCTCGGCGCCCGCGGGGATGATCAGCCTCTGGGCGCTGGTGGGATTGGGCGCCCTGGTGCGCCGCCGCTCGCGGAGCTGACAGGGGCAGGGCGCGGTGCCTCGCGGGCGCCGCGCCCGGGCCATCAGCCTTCATCCAGGGCTTCGAGCTGGACTTGCGCGATGTCGCGGTAGAGCGGCACCACTTCGTCCTCCACGATGGCGCGGAGCACCTGCCGCGCGCCGGCCATGTTGCTCATCTCCTGGAGCCTCGTCGCTTCGCTGAGGGCGCGTGACAAACGGTGGGACCCATCCCGGATGCGCCTTGCAATCTCGGTGAGCAGCGTTGCGGCGCTTGCCTCGCTCTGAAGCGCCCGCTCGACGTCTGCTGCTGGAATGCCGACCTGGGGGCCGGTGCGCTGGAGGATGGAACGCGACTCGGCGGTGAGCGTGAACGGCTCCCCGGCCGAGACGCGACGCGAGAGGTCCCGAACGTCGTCCCAGTTCAAATCCTGCTCGTTCATGGGGCTCCTAATTGCGGCGAGGACGGCAGAGGTCGAATGGCCACTGCTTCTGGCCCTCGCAGTTTCGCAGGCAGGCGTAACAGTCGCCCAACCAACGCGGCTTCTTCGAGTCCTTGCACTGCACGTAGCGGTCAATGCAGTGCTGTCGCCATCCCTCGTTCGGATCATCCACCTCTTTGAGCGTGGCGCCGACCGCTGCTGCTCCGGCAGCCGCAGTACCCAGGAGGGCAGCGGCCTCGGCGTCAGTGAGTCCACACGCGGCCGGATTGCCCGGGTGGGCCTCCACGCAGCACGTCTCGCTGTCGATGCACGTCGCGGTCGCGCAGCCCGTCGTCAACACGCTGCACAGCGCCAGCGCGAGCCAGGAATATCCAGGGAGTGATTTCATGTTTACCAAGAAATACTGGTTCACGGCGGGCCCGCCAGGCGTCCGGCCGGGTCGGCGGGCGCGGCGTGGGGGTGGCCGTTATCTTCCTGCGCTCGAAGGCGTCCCGGCTCCCGGGATGACAGGGTGGCGCGCGTGACGACGGACGTGTCCTCGGAAGAAGTTTCCTCGCGGCGGGCCCGGCGCTCGGCCGGGGCTCCGGGCTGGCGGCGGGGGTTGTCCCTCCTCCTGGGGTTGGGTCTGCCCGTCGCGCTGCACGTCTACATCGGCCTGCGCCTCTTCACCGCGCCCGGCTGGCCCGCTCCCTGGGCCGCCGTGGGCTGGGGACTGCTGGGCCTCTGCTTCCTCGTCCTGCTGGCGGGTTTTCGCGCCGCGCGTCGTGAGGCCACCGGCTTCTCCCGCGTCATCCAGTGGGGCGCGTACCTCTGGCTGGGCGCGTTCGGCGTGTTCCTCACCGCCGTGCTCGCCTCGGACGTCGTTGGCGCCGCGCTGTCCCTGTCCGGCACCGTCACGGACATGCACGCGCTCGCCCGGGGCCGCGCGGCCGCCGTGCTGGGCACCGTCGTGCCCGCCGTGGCCTTCGCCTTCGTCACCGCGCGCGGCAAGGCCCGCGTGGAGCGCACCACCGTGGCTCTGAAGGACCTGGGGCCCGGCCTGGAAGGCATCCGCGTCGTGCAGCTGTCCGACGTGCACGTGGGCCCCACCCTGGACGGCGTGTGGCTCCAGCGCGTGGTGGACCAGGTCAACGCCCTGAAGCCGGACATCGTCGCCATCACCGGTGACCTGGTGGACGGCTCCGTGGACGAGCTGCGCGACCAGATGACGCCGCTCGCGTCCCTCGAGGCCCCGCTGGGCGTCTACTTCGTCACCGGAAACCACGAGTTCTACCACGGCGCCCGCGCCTGGATGGCCGAGGTCGCCCGGCTGGGCATCACCGTCCTCACCAACGAACACCGCGTCGTGGAGCGCGGCGGCGCCCGGCTCGTCGTCGCCGGCGTCACCGACCACGACGCCGGCCACATCGATCCGCCCCTGGAGAGCCGCCCCGACCTCGCGCTCGCCGGCGCCCCGCCGGACGTGCCCCGCCTGCTGCTGGCCCACCAGCCCCGCACCGCCCTGTCCCTGCAGGGCCTGCGCGTGGACCTCCAGTTGTCCGGCCACACCCACGGCGGGCAGATCTTCCCCTTCATGTTCTTCGTGAAGCTCCAGCAGCCCGTCGTCCAGGGCCTGGCCACCGTCGCCGGGACCCGGGTCTATACGCACCGCGGCACCGGCTACTGGGGACCCCCGCTCCGCCTGGGTCCCGCCCCGGAGATCGCAGCCCTCACCCTGGTAGGAGCTCCCCGTTCTGCCGGTGATTCAAGCCAAGCTTGATATTTCCGTTCTTGCTGCTTATTGTTCGGGACGTGTCCACCGCACCGTCTTCCCTCCTTGTCCCGGAATTCGCTTTCAGCCGTCCCACGGCGCCCGCGGTCCCGGGTGCGCGGCGCGGGACCCGGGGCCCGGTCGCTTCGCCCCGGACGGGGATGGCGGCGCCGGTGCTGCTGGTGGTCTCCGAGGCCCCCGAGGTCCGGCTGGCGGTGGCGCGTGAGGTGGGGTTGGGGTGCCGGATCGTGACGGCGCTGGGGGCGACGTCGGCGGACCGGCGGCTGGACATGGGCGTGGCGGTGGACGGGCTGGTGCTGGACCTCGACGCGGATCGCCGCGTCGTGAGCGATTTCCTCTGCCGTCTGGTGGACCGGGGCTTCCACGGTCCGCGCATCCTCCTGTCCTCCGGTTTCCGTCCTGAAGCGAGCGCCACGTTCCTGACGGCCTGTGACACCCACTTCGCACTCGGCCGGCCCTGGCGGGCCGGTGAGCTGCGCACGCTCCTGGAGAGGGTCCTTGGGGTCTCCCACCTCGCTCAATCCGCAAGCCGTCCGTGACTCCCGCCGTGACGCTCCCCGCCTGGCGCCTTTGACGGCGCGGGTGGCGGACGCGGGCCACGGGCTGTTCACCGGCATCGCCGGGGCGTCCGCGGGCGCCGCGCGCAGCGCGTACCTGGCGCTGATGCTCTTCGCCAGCGGCATGGCCCGCTGCGCGACGGGGCGCTCACGCGACGGGCTGCCGCAGCTCAAGCGCTGCCTGTTCCGCGTGGCGCAGGTGCCGGTGGACCTGGTGCTGATGCTGGGCGGGCGCGTGCTGTCCGCCGTGCAGGTGGTGACGGGCCTGGAGCCCGTGGGCCGCCGGCTGACGGACGCGGAGGTGGAGCGGCTGCGTCCCATCTTCGGCGACAGCCTGGACTACCGCTGCGTGCGCGTGAAGGAAGGCGCCCTGGGCCTCCTGGGCCTGCCGGGCCGCGCGTTCGCTCATGGGGATGTCCTCTTCATCCCGCCCGGCTACGGCGCGGTGGGCTTCCGGCTGCTGGTGCACGAGCTCACGCACGTGTGGCAGCACCAGCACGGCGGCACGGGCTACCTGAGCGGCGCGCTCGCCGCCCAATACCTGGGTGACGGCTACAACTGGCGCAAGGCCGTGGGCCACCGGCGCTGGGCGGAGCTCAACCCGGAGCAGCAGGCCCAGTTCATCGAGGACGCCGCCGACGCGCAGCTCATCCCCCACGTGGGCCGCCCCACGCCCCAACAGCGGCTGCGCGGCTGGAGCGACGCCGCCCTGTGCCTGCTGGACGAGGCCCTGGACTGCCTCTACGCCGGACGCGGCGCTCCGTGAGACCCGAGGCGGCTCCCGAGGCGGCTCGGTGACACTCCCGAGCCCCCGGAGCCCCGTCCCATGACGGCGCGCACCGCCCGGCCCGGCGGAGCGCCCGAGGGCCGCTGCCTGCAGGCCCTGACCTGGCGGCGCCTGGAGTCCCCCGGCACCGAGCACTTCGAGCTGTGGGAGTCCGCCTTGGGACCCCTCCTCACCGGCACCGTGGTGGGGGTGGGCGAGGGATTGCCGCTGCTCGTGCGCTACACCGTGGCGTGCGACCCGGACTGGCACACGCGCGAGGCGCGGCTGGTCGTGCACCAGGGCGGCACGCGGCGCACGCTGGTGCTCCAGGTGGATGACCACCAGCGCTGGTGGCGCGACGGGCGCGAGGTGCCGGAGTTGCGCGGGTGCGTGGACGTGGACCTGAGCGTCACCCCCGCCACCAACACCCTGCCCATCCGCCGGCTGGGGCTGGAGCCGGGCCAGTCCCGGGACGCGACGGCCGCGTGGGTGCGGCTGCCGGACCTGTCCCTGGAGCGGCTGGAGCAGCGCTACACCCGGCTGTCCTCCACCCGCTACCGCTATGAGAGCGCGGGAGGCACCTTCGTCGCCGAGCTGGACACCGACGCCCTGGGGCTCGTCACGCACTACCCGGATGGCTGGGAACGCGTCGCCACGACGGACGGTTGAGCCCCGGCGCAACCCCAGGGCCCCGAACCCGGACAATCTCCCAGTCCTTCCAGGGCTCGCATGTCGTTTCATGTGGGCTAATGGAGCCATGAACGACGCGCTTCCGGTGGACGTGGGAATGCAGGACTACCTCCCATATAGGAATGGGCCCGGGTGACGTGGCGGGTTATAACGACCTCTGAACCGTTCCGGCGGTGGAGGGGTCGCGAGCCTTGCGGCCACCCCACCGGACGTCACGTGCAAGGTTGATGTGGTGAAAACCCACCCCCGAGGTCCTCTCGCATCCGGCCGCGTCCGGAAGAAGCCCCGTGTGGCGCCCGCGTCGGCGGCGGCGCTGTCGCGGCGGCAGTTGGAGCGCAAGCTGGCGGTCAGCGTGGGGGCGGCGGCCCGGGCCGCGCGGCTGCGGGCTGGCCTCACGCAGGCGGACGTGGCGGATCGCGTCGGCATCGCGTCGGAGGTCTACGGCCGGCTGGAGCGGGGCAAGATGATGCCCAGCGTCCCCACGCTGTTCCGCCTGTGCCTGGCGCTGCAGCTGTCCGCGGACGCGTCCCTGGGGCTGGCCCTGGCGGCGGCGGCGGGCGCGGGGCTGTGGGAGGAGGACTCCACGGACAAGGACGACCTGCCGGAGATGCGCCGCCTGCTGCGCGCGGTGCGCCGGCTGCCGCGCCCCCAGCTCAAGCTGATGAGCCTGGTGGCCAGCGCCATCCTGCCCACGCGCCGCTAAAAGGGCCTCAGGGCGCGGACGCGGAAGGGCGGGCCGTGCCCGCGCGCGGGTCGGCTTTTGTCACCCGCCACACCCAGCCGGACGGGGTGGGGTCGCGCTGCGCGGTGTTCACGTCCACCGCGTACACGTCCAGGGTGTGCTCGCCCATGGGCAGGTCCTTCAGGCGCCACGGGGATTCGCAGGGGATGTAGAGGCTGCCATCCAGCGAGCACCAGAACACGGGCTTCAGCGTGGTGGCGGTGAAGACGAAGGTGGCCTCCCTGGAGGGCGTGGCCCCGGGGGGCCCTTCGTCGATGAACGTGTCCGGTCCTTCATTGCCCGCGCGCGCCAGCGACGGCGGGAAGAGCAGCGGCATCAACATCAGGCCCAACAGCAGTGACGCGAGCAGTCCGTGGGGAAGGTAGCGCAGGGACGGCGGCGGAATCATAAGCAGGCTCGCGTGACGCCGGGCGCCGCGCGAACCCTGCCTTGGAGCATGTCGTTGGAGAGAAGTCTGGAAGGGTTGGGGCGTTCCACCATGGGCATGGCGTCCGGGGAAATGGGAAAGGGCGACTTCCTGGAAGGTGGGGATGGATCCGAAATGGGGCGCCCCGTCCCAGGGACCCACCTCGTCATCCACGGCGAGACGTGACGCGGAGGGTAAATGTCCTCCAGCGGAAAGGGTTCGCCGCCCGCACGGCCCCGGTCGGGCGGTGATGGCACGCGTCACGGAGCAGCGCTTGTCAGGGCGGACATCCCCTGGCCTCATGGATGATGGCCGGGACCCGCCTTGCACGAACGCCATCGCCCATGACCTTCGCGAAGAGGAGCACGCCCTGGCACGCCGCCGCGCTGGCGCTTTCCCTGTGTCTGTCGTGGCCGGCGCTGACCGCTCGAGCCCAATCCCCTGAAGCGGACCCTGGCGGTGCCCGGCTGGGCGACACCCTGGACGCGGGCCTTCCCGTCACGGAGGAGAACCTCACCACCGGCTCCGCTCCGCGCGGCATGGACGTGCCGTGGACGGAGGGGGACGGCCCCCAGGACGGCGGCACGGTCGCGAAGGAGGCGGACCTCCAGCGCACCACGGACGGTGGCTGGGCGGTGGAGCCCGGCGCGGCTCCAGGCGACGGAGCGGACGGAGGCCCCGCGCTGGCCGCCTTCGTGCCGCCCGCGCTGGTGCGGGACTCGCCCGCGCCGTACCCGCCCCGGCTGGTGGGCGAGGGCGTGGCGGGCACGGTGAAGCTGGAGCTGCTGGTGGACGAGGCAGGCGAGGTGGACACCGCCACGCTGGTGGAGGGCGTGCACCCGCTGCTCAACGAGGCCGCGCTGCACGCGGCGCCGTCCCTGCGCTTCTCTCCCGCGATGATGGAGGGCCAGCCCGTCGCGGTGCGCCTGTTCTTCGAGTACCGCTTCGAGGCGCCCGTCCCCGTGGCCAGCGGTGCGGACGGCGGCACGCTCGTCCCCCAGGGCCCCATCACCCTCAAGGGCCTGGTGCGGCAGAAGGGCAACCGCCGGCCGCTGATTGGGGCGACGCTGGTGTCGGACGCGGCGCCGGATTCGCCGGTGCAGACGGACGAGAACGGCCGCTTCGAGGCGCGCTTCCCCACGGGCGGCCAGGCGGTGCGTGTGTTCGCCCCGGGCCACAAGCCCGGCCTGTTCCGCGAGGCGCTGAAGGCCAGCGAGTCGCTGGAGGTCGTCTACGGCCTGGAGCCGCTCGTGGTGAACCCCTACGAGACGGTGGTTCGCGGCGACCGCGAGCGCACGGAGGTGAGCCGCATCACGCTGCACGACGCGGAGCTGCGGGAGGTGCCCGGCACCATGGGCGACCCCTTCCGCGTGGTCATGCTGCTGCCGGGCGTGGGCAGCATGCTGTCCGGCGTGGCGTACCCGGTGGTGCGCGGCAGCCAGCCCGCGTCCACGGGCTACTTCCTGGACGGCATCCGCATCCCCATCCTCTTCCACCTGTTCCTGGGGCCCGCGGTCATCCACCCGGACTTCCTGGACGCCATCGACTTCTACCCAGGCTCGCCGCCGCCTCAGTACGGCCGGCTGATGGGCGGCGCCATCGACGGGCGCCTCACCCGGCCTCGTGATGACCGCGTGCACGGCAGCGCCTACGCGGACTTCATCAACGCGGGCTTCTTCATCGAGACGCCCTTCAAGTCCACCGGCACCAGTGTCAGCCTCGCGGGCCGCTATTCCTATACGCCGTGGATCATCGCGCTCGCGGCCAATCAGTTGCAGGACCCGCCGCCGCCGGGGCGCACCAATCCCAAGGTGGTGTTGGACTTCTGGGACTATCAGGCCCGCGTGGAGCAGGACGTGGGGCAGGGCAAGCTGCGGCTGTTTGCCTTTGGCTCGTCGGACACCTTCGGCTCGGAGGCGCAGGACGACCAGGGCGACACCGCGCTCCAGTCCGTCGCCTTCCACCGCGTGGACCTGCGCGGCCGCCACCCGTTGGGCAAGGGCGAGCTCGAGCTTGGCGGCACCTGGGGCATGGACCGCTTCGCCGTCGTGTCGCGCGGGCCGGACAACGGGAACGAAATCTACATCGACCAGGGCAACTTCTCCGGGCGCCTGGGCTACAGCGTGCCCTTGGATGAGCGGCTCTTGCTGCGCGCGGGCGCGGACCTGGAGCACAAGCGCGCCATCGTGGATGTGCTCACGGTGGAGAACGGCCAGGAGGTGGAGGAGGACACGGTGCGCGTGCCCGTGGCCCTGGCCACCTTCACCGGCGCGTACGCGGAAGCCGTGTGGACGCCCAATGACAGATGGACGGTGGTGCCCGGCCTGCGCCTGGACAGCTACCACCTGTCCGGCGGGTTCGACCACAAGGTCATCGAGCCGCGCCTCACCGTGCGCCACAAGCTCACCGACACCGTGACGCTCAAGGGCGGCGCCGGCATCTTCCACCAGCCTCCCACCACCCTCATCAGCCTGCCGGTGGTGGACGTGGGCAGTCTGTTGTTGGGCCTCCAGGAGGGCGTGCAGCTCTCCACGGGCGTGGAGTGGAAGGCCTTCGACAAGTGGGAGGTGGGGCTGGACGTCTATGTGAACCCCATGCTGCGCACCATTGAACTCACGCCCTTCTCCGACGAGGGCCTGACGGACGACCTGGACGACATTGGCGGTGATCCGGACGAGCCGCCGCCCGCGCCCGGGGGTGGGGGCGTCCGACAGGATGGCTTCCGCCGGGTGCGCGCGCGGCAGGTGGACGTGGATGGACCGCCCATCAGCCGGGACGACTGGGACCTGCCGGACTTCACCAGCCATGGCCTGGCGTATGGGTTGGAATTGCTGATCCGCTACCCGCTGGGGAACAACTGGTTCGGCTGGCTTTCGTACAGCCTCCAGCGCAGCACGCGGCGCACCACCTTCTACCGGTATGACTCGTCAGGTCGGGCCGTCTCCGAGGACACCGCGGATCTGCCCTTCGCGTTCGACCAGACACACATCCTGAACCTGGTGGTCAGCCACAAGTTCTCCAACAACATCACCCTGGGAGGCGTGCTCCACTTCAACAGCGGACGCCCGGAGTACGGCACCCTGGGAAGCCAGACGCACCGCGAGGGCGTGGACACCGACGGCCGCCCCACGTGGGTGCAGGTGGATCGCGATCAGGTGGACCGGCTGCCGGCCTTCTTCCGCTTCGACCTGCGCGTCTCCAAGGCCTGGGCCTATGAGACGTTCAGCCTGGAGGCCTACCTGGACATGCTCAACGTCACCCTCAACACGGAGACGCTGGGCTTCGATTACCTGGGCGGCGGCTACAGCCGGCAACCCCTGACCAAGAGTGCGGTGGGTCTGCCCATTGCCCTGCCCATCATCGGCGTCAAGGGCCGGTACTGACCTGTCCTGAAGGGCAGGTCACTGCTCGGGGGTGAACCGAATTTCGCGCACCCTGCCCTCCAGGGCTGCTCCACTCGTGGCCAGATGTGTCAGTATTCCGTGAGACGCGGGTTTTTCCAGCCTGCCCGGCACCGACGTGAAGGGTGGGGGAACAGACCTGTAGCGTCGGGGGGAGCACGATGATGGGTTTGTCCTGGGGGCCGGGAATGGCTCCGGCATGGGAACTGCCCGCTGACAGCGAGACGCCCTGTATCTTCCTCGAGCCGCTGCACGGGGAGACGGGCGAAGCGCTCGACTTCCGTTGGACGTCCATGAACGTCCCGGCGGAGGGCTGGGTGCGCTCGCTGGAGCTGGGCCGTCACGTGTCCCTGTGGACGCGGGAGGGCGCCACGCTGTTCGACATGGCGGCGCTCGTGCGCGTGCTGATGCGCGGTGTTCCGCATGTGGGACTGCTGCCGGGGGACGCGGCGGGGCGGCGGTACGTGGTGGTGCGGCACGGAGAGGGATTGGCGTTGTGGCTGTTGCCTCGCGACGAGGGCCAGGCGGCGGACGCGCATCAGGCGGAGCGGGAGCGGGCGGCGCGGCAGGAGGTGGAGGCGGCGCTGGCCCGGGCGGAGCAGACGGTGAGCGCGCTGCGCGAGGCGGAGGAGCGCTACCGGCTGGCTACGCGCGCCACGCATGACGTGCTGTGGGACTGGCACTTCGCCACGGACCACGTGCGGTGGGACCCGGGCACGGGGAACGCGTTCGGCCACGCCACGTCCGTGCTGGAGCACAAGCTGGGCTGGTGGGGCGAGCGTGTGCACGACGACGACCGGGACCGGGTGGTGGACCGGCTGGTGGAGTTCGTCGCGTCCACGGGTGACGTCTGGAGCGAGGAGTACCGCTTCCAGCGCGCGGACGGCAGCTGGGCGCATGTCCTGGACCGGGGCGTGCTGGCGCGCGACGACGAGGGGCGCCCGGTGCGGATGATCGGCTCGATGATGGACGTCACCGAGCGCACCCGTCAGATGGAGACGATGGTGGAGGAGGCGCGCTTCCGCGAGCGCTTCATCGGCATCCTGGGGCATGACCTGCGCAATCCGCTGAACGCCATCGTGCTGTCCGCGCGGGCGCAGAAGCGCCGGGGGCCGCTGGAGTGCACGCCGGAGCAGCACCGCCAGCATGCGCAGCGGATTGAATCTTCCGCGACGCGCATGGGGAACATGATCGCGGACCTGCTGGATTTGACGCGCGCCCGGCTGGCCGGCGGCATCCCGCTGCGCAAGGGCCCCACGGACCTGGGGGCGGTGTGTCAGCAGGTGGTGGACGAATTGTCCGCGGCGTACCCGGACCGCGCGGTGGCCGTGGACGTGGACGGCAAGGCGGAAGGGGAGTGGGACGCGGAGCGGCTGGCGCAGGTGCTCTCCAATCTGGTGGGCAACGCGCTGGAGCACGGCAGCCCGGACGCGCCGGTGTTCCTGCGCTGCTGGACGAAGGGCGAGCACCAGGTGCTGGAGGTGCAGAACCCCGGCAGCCCCATCCCGGAGGAGCTGCGCGAGCGGCTGTTTGATCCATTCCGCCAGGGCGAGGGCGAGCATGAGCAGGGCGGCCGGCGCAACAGCGGGCTGGGGCTGGGACTGTTCATCGTGAAGGAGATCGTCCAGGCGCACGGGGGCACGGTGGAGGTGGCGTCGACGCAGAAGGAGGGCACGACGTTCACGGTCCGGCTGCCTCGGCCGCCGCGCCCGAAGGCGAAGGCGAAGGCCGGCCGGAGTCGGACGCGAACCGCCTGATCTTTTGGAAGGGGTGAGCGTTCGCCGCCATGCGCTGAGGGAGGGAGCGTCCGCCGCCGCACGCCGCGCGTGTTGTGCGAAGGACCGAAGGGGATGGGCCGGGAGGGCAGGGATGCTGCGCGCTTCATCGGAGTGCGTTTACCGGTTGATCAGGCCGCACGGCTCGTGAGGCCCTCACGCGGAGGCAGTCCCCATGCATCTCAATCCCCCTCGCAGCTCTTTGCTCCGTTCCTCCCCCTGGACGGCGCTCTGCCTGGCCGCGGCCCTGGTGGGCTGCGGTGCTTCCATCGGCGATGCCACGGAGGAGGTGGGCCAGTCCTCGGACGCGCTCGCCTCCACCAATGGGCTGACGGTGAATGGGCTGACGGTGAATGGGCTGACAGTGAATGGCCTGACGGTGAATGGGCTGACAGTGAATGGTCTGACGGTGAATGGCCTGGCCACGGACGCGTTCCGGACCTGGTTCCATCAGGCCCCTGCCTTGTCGGACATGGTGATGAGCTACGTGGTGAAGTGCTCGATGGCGGCGGGGACGACGCTGAGGTACCACGCCCCGGCCACGGGCAAGCCCTACGTCTGGGACGGGAGTCTGGGATTGGCGCCGGACTGGTCCGCGGGGCAGCCCATGTCGGTGGCGGAGCAGCAGGTGGTGAGCGCGTGTCTGGCGGCGCACGCGAACAAGTACGGAGTGCACGTGAACATCTCCGTGCTGGGGCGCGACGCGGTGGGCGGGGCGGTGCCGTACACCCAGGACGAGCTGAGCACCTACAGCGAGAAGGAGGCGTGCTTCTTCGGCAACCTCTTCACGGGTGAAGGCGTGTTCGCGGCGAATGACGGCGCGTACCTGGACTACGACGAGAGCACGGTGCGCACCTGCGGCCTGTCGTCCTGGAGTGACACGACGACGTGTGCGCCCATGCAGCACGTGGGGGCGTGCCGGTACTACTGCACGCTGGACGCCACGCGGACGTACTACACGCGCTGCACGTACAACGGGGTGAACTACCGGCCCATCACCACGCGCATGCTGCCCCAGGACATCTACCGCTGCGGCGACGGCGTGTGTCAGCTGACGGAGAAGTGCGGCGCCAGCACCACGCCGGACCGCTGCTCGGACTGCGGCCCCTGCAAGTAGTCAGCGGGAGGGGGCTTTCTCAAGTGGGGTGGGGCCGCGCGGCGTGGAGCCGGTAGCGCGTGACGAGGTCCCCCCACCAGCGGCCGATGGTCGCGACGGTGGCCGCTCCATCCTGGCCGTGGCGCACGGGGTGGTCCATGCGGATGGCGTCCCAGCCCCGGTGCTCGAGCACCACGCGGGTGCCGCCGAAGGTGGGCTCGAAGCGGACGTCGACCTCGGTGGTCTCTCCGGGGGCGAAGTTGCTCGCGCGCCATTGGAAGACGAGCCGCGCACCGGGCTCCCAGACGAGCACGCGGCCGATTTCGTAGACCTCCTCCTCGAAGGACTCCAGCAGGCGGCCGCCGGGGCCGGGCGGGTCGAAGCGCAGCACGCCGCGAGGGTTCTGGAGGCCGCGGTAGCGCGGGCCCTTGTTCCACCAGAGGTCGGTCTCCTCGGTGAAGACCTCGAAGGCGTCCAGCGGAGGCACGGCGACGAAGGTGGTGACGCGGGCGCGGTCGGCCGTCATGACTTGCGGCCCCCGGAGGGCTTCGTGCCGCGGGTGCGTTCGGCGTGGGCCTTGAAGGCGCCCAGCTGCTCGCCCCAGAAGGACTCCACCTCGTCGAGCCAGCCGCGCAGGGCGGCGAAGGGCTCCGGGCGCAGCGAGTAGACGCGCACGCGGGCGTCGTCCGCGTCGATGCGCTCCTCCACGAGCCCCGTCTGGCGCAGCACGCGCAGGTGGCGGGACATGGCCGGGGGGCTCATGTCGAACGCGGCGGCCAGCTCTCCGGCGGGGTGGGGCCGGCGGCGCAGCCGGTCCACGACGCCCCGGCGGGTGGGGTCGGCGAGGGCGGCCAGGGTGCGGTCGAGCGCGGACGGGGTGGCCATGACGGAGGAACCTACTTCGGCCCGAGGACGCGCTGGGTGAACCACCAGCGATGGCCTTCCAGGTCCTGGGCGCCGTAGGTGCGGTTGGTGCCCCAGTCGTCGCCGTAGTTCTTGGTCTCGGGCTCCTGGATGATGTCGGCGCCGGCCGCGCGCGCCTGGGCGCAGTGGGCGTCCACGTCGTCCACGTAGACCGTGAGGGTCTGCGTGTTGACGCCCCCGTGCAGCCGGGGGCTCTGGTGGAGACCGTGGCGCCCGGAGGAGTTCACCATGATGACGCCGTCGCCGTAGGCCAGCTCCGCGTGCACGATGGTGTTGTCCGCGCCCTCCACCTTGAGGCGCGTCTGGAAGCCGAACGCGCGCTCCAGCCAGTCGATGGCGGCGGGAGCGTCCACGTAGAAGAGGCTGGAGGAGATGCGCGGCCAGTCCTGGGGGATGGGCTTCATGGCGGTGGCTCCGGGCGGACGAAATTCGTTAACGTCAGGGTGAATGGTTAACCCTGGCGTTAACGTTCGTCAACCTGTGAGCCGCTAGAAGATGCCCGGGAGAGGCTGGTCGCGGCCGGGCATCCGGGGGGCCTGGGCGGGGTCGGTGGGCGGCGCCATGCGCGGCCCGAGGAGGGCCGGCAGGGAGGTGGTGAGCTTGCCCACGTACAGCAATCCCTGGAGGCTTTCGGTGGCGGAGGTCTTGCGCATCTGGATGTACGGGCTCAGGCCGGGGCGGGCCGCCACCGCCGGGGCGGGCGTGGCGCCCACGACGCCGCAGACCAGCTTGCTGTCGCGGTCCAGGTCGCAGCCCCAGCGCGTGCCCTGCGCGTAGCTCATGTCCAGCACGATGAGCGAACGGTTCTCCTTCATCAGGTGCGCCATGGGGGTGAAGGACGGGTCCCACTGCGTGCCCTTCTGCATCTGGGTGTGCGTGTTGCCCGCGAGCACCACCTGGACCTCGTCTGGCTTCGTGGCACGCCGCTTCGTCCAGACGCGAGCCTGGGCGGCGTCGCGCTCGCTGCCGTTCAACACGTCCGTGTCGTAGGCCACCACCGTCACGCGCAGGCCCGCCGCGCGCAGGGCCCGCATCCTGTCGATGAGGTCCATCACGGCGCGGCTGCTGCGGCCGTCCTGGTACGTGCGCGTCCAGAAGCGGCCTTCCAGCAGCGCGTCCTGGTCGGCGGGGGCGCCGGGGCTGGACAGGTACGCGTCCACCCGCGCCTGCTCCGTTTCGGGAAGTGACAGGCCCAGCACCACGGCGAGCCCTGTCTGCGCCGCCTGGCACACCACGTGGCCCACCACGTCCGGCGCTTCGTTGGAGCCCAGCTGCTCGCCGATGAGCAGCGTGAGGCCCGGGTGCAGCAGCTCCGGCAGGCCGCGCACGGACGTGGTGCACGGTCCTTCCGCGGGGAGCTCATCCTTCCAGCGCTCCAGGTAGAACTCCGGCGCCCGCACTGCGGTGGGGCGCTTCTCCTCCGCTGCGTTGCCGGCGAGGACTTCGACGGAGGGAGCGGACTCCAGCCGCAGCGTGAGGGCCTGCTCCAGGTCCAGGTCGCGGGTGCCGTGCTGGGCGCCGCGCAGCATGGACAGGCGCTTGGTCATCGCGTCGTCCTGGCCGAAGTCCACCTCCTTCACGAAGGGATTGGCCTCTTGCTCCCAGCGTTCCATGTACACCTTCCACCACACCTTCTTCCACTCGACGTCATTGCCCGCCGCCTGCTGCGTCATGCGGAAGATGCGCACGACGGACTGGCGCGGGGCCACGCTGACGCCGGTCACCAGGTAGCGCGTGTAGGTGGTGTTGCGCGAGCCGGCCCGGTCGGGTTCGGACCAGGTGGTGACGAGCTGGTTCGGATCCTCCGTTTCCTCGAACGTGTAGCCCTGCTCCTCCAGCAGCTGGCGCGTGGCGGCGAGCGCCTCCGCCAGCGGCTTCTGGAAGACGTGCTCGTACTTGGGCAGCTCCGCTTCGGGTGCACGCTTCGAGTGGGCACATCCGACAGACAGCAGAAGCACTGCGACGGTGAGCCAACGACAATGCATTCTGTCCCCCTGAGAGAAATGCAAAGCGCCTCTCAGTAGAGCCTGTTCCGCGCCGGAAAGGCCAGAGGGGGGCTTCCCGGGCCCTGGCCATGTTGTAGACCAGATCCCAATCCAGCTGGGGGCTCACGCACGAAAGGACAATGCCATTTGGGTTTCGTGCGGCTGGAACAAGGGCGGGAGATGGGGTCGGATTCCGGTGTTCGATTGATTTTCTGGAAAAGGGGCCGGCGCAATGAGCAGGTATAATGAGTTCTTGGGGTTGGCCGGATGCAGTGCCTGCGGTTGCTTGAGCGAGGTCGCCTTTCGGGCGGACATCGGAGTCTTGGAGTACAGACGGTTCTCCACTGACGACATCGTGATCAGAGTCGACGGCCAGGATGCCCAGTGAACGTTGCCCCGCTGTCGATGGAGTGGGGGCCCGCTACCGTTGAACTGTACAGTTCGGAGCGTGGGCTGGTGATGGAAGCGCCTAGGGTGCCGGGAATGCCCTTGAGGCATTCATTCGAGGTGAAAGATGAGCACCGGTCATGGTCAGGCTTGGCGAGATTCACCAGATTGGTGGCCTGAACAAACGTGGGGACCCGATTCTGCGCGAGCGTGAAGCAATCCAGGATATTCTTGACTCGACTGACTACAGCAATGAGACCATCTACTTCTGGGACAAGACGAATCCGGCTGCAGGCCCCGTCGTAAATCCGCACCTTCAGCCCAGCTGGGGTCCAGTAGGGAATCGGCAGCCATGAGTACTCAGTTTCAAATCGCAGTTGATGCGCGCGACGAGCAACGGCTCTGTGAGTTTCTGAGGGACCGCTGGCAGGCCATGTGCGCACCACGGTTTTCAACGAACCCTCAGCTAGAGGCGGTGCCGGTCGGGCAATGTTCGAGTCCCGAGCAGGTCGTGTTTCCGGCAGACCTGCTGGCTCTTGTCCAGGGTCGCGTTGCTCCCGTGGTCGGGCGGAATGGCGAGTTCCATGTCTATCCCAAGGCTGGTGCATGTTTGGAGTGGACCAGAGCACAGGCGCGGGACCGCGATGTGATTCCAGGGCGGTTCTATCTTGATGCGTCGCCCGGTGGGGGTGCGGAGGGAAGGCGCCTGAAGAACATGATGAAGGAACTCCTGGCGTTTGTTGAAAAGGAGAGTCCCCTCGTTTCCAAGGACAAGGTCCCCATTTTCGTCGGCCGGAGCTTGGCTGAGCGCGTTTCAAGGGGAGACGCTCAAGTCCTGTATGGGGGCGGCTCTCCAGTTTCCTTTGAGTCGGCTGGAGAGTAATCGGTCGGCAAGAGTCGCTTCCGTGTCAAGGACCAGGGGCATGGACCGCGTGAGGGCCGGCCAAGCGGATCGCCCCGGTGTTTCTGAGACAGACCTTCGCGATGCCTCAAACTTCTCGCCTGAGATGGGAACAGATGCGCCAAGTCTCGCCAGGGCGATGAACAAGTACGAGCCTGACTCCGGTACCCAGTGGGTGGCAAAACCTGTGTATCCTGACGAGCTTGAACAGCAGAGCTACCCGTACATTGCGTTCATGCGAGGCTCCTATGGCCCCGCCCATGCAGTGATTGTCGACAAGACGACCCCCAAGCAGGTTCGGATTCGGGACCCGTGGGGGCCGCAGGCTGAGGCGTCTCCTGAGTCGCCAGGTCCCGGTATTGGCTACGAGGCCAAGATGGACAGGTCAGAGTGCATCTGGGTTACGAGACCGGCCCACTTCTGGACCGTTACTCGGACGTCCAGAGGCGCAGGAGGCAGCTTGGAAGGAGGGAGTCAGTGAACCTGGCGCAGGCGGTTGAACTCCTGCGGAGCAGGGGTATCGAGGTCCGCTACATGGGGGGGGCTGACTCAATGATTATGTGCCGCTACAGGCACCCCGCGACCGGGAACTACGTAGCGTTCGCGCTATGCAAGAGAAGGGAGACGTGGACGTTCTCCCACATGGGGCCCGGCCAGATGATGACCGAGCGCCCCGTGGCCGACATGGAGGAGTTGGTCCGGCTGGCTCTTGAGTACGTCTCTATCGCTCGAGCGGAAGACTGATTCACGCTTGCAGCGGGCAGCTGTAGGTGGCGCCTTGCGATTCCGAGCGTGGCTGTCCCGAAATGGTGGGGTCGTCCTGCTGCTTGACGGCCCTCCCAGCAACTGTGGTGAGCAGGGGGGGGCCGGTAGTCTACTTCCGAGACAGCCCCTCTCAGGCGACTGCGGACTCCGGGCCGGCCGCCAAGGCCCGCGCCACCGTGGACCTCGGCACCTTCAGGGCCACGGCGATGGCCCGGATGCTCCGACCCATCTGCTTCATCGCGGCGATACGCCCCCGATCCGCGTCGCTTGGCCTGCTCGGCCGCCCCCACGCCTTCCCCTCGGCCTCCACCCGCTCCCGGGCGGCAGCAATCCGCTCGTTGATGCCCAGGCGCTCCATCTTTGCGGCCCAGGCCATGACCGCGAGGATGATTTCCGCCGCAGGCCCATCCAGGCTGAACCCATCGCTGATGGACACCAGCTGGCACCCGGCACCGCGTAGCTCCTCAATGACCTCGAAGGTGTCCCGGATGCCCGAGCGGGTGAGCCGGTCCAGCTTGAAGACGTACAGCCGGCGGACATGGCCACCCCGGGCATCGGCCCGGAGGCGCTCCAGTTCGGGCCGGGCGAGCGTCTTGCCGCTGCGCTTCTCGCTGTATCAGTGGGTGACGGTGTCGCCCCGGGCGGAGGCTGCGCGCTCGACGGCGGCCCGCTGGGTGGCGGTGTCCTGGGCTCGGCTGGAGACGCGAAGGTAGGCGGCGGTCGTCATGGCGGGCTCCTTGGGCGGTTGGTGGCGGGTGGGCTCGATAGGCACTGGGGGCGTGAGCGGGCGGGTGCGGCCATTGCCTCAGGAGTCGAACGTCTGGAGCTTCCGGGTGAGTCCGATGGCTTGGCGGGCGTGGGCCAGCAGGGAGTCGGACACCTCCTTGGCGAGAGGGCGGACCGGCTTGGACAGGACGTTGCGGCCGATAGCGAGTAGGAAGGGCCGGCCCTCAATCAGTCCGGCCTCGAAGTCGGGGAGGGCCAGGAGCCGCTCGCGCATCGCCCAGGCGCGGCCGAGGGCGTTGTGGTGGTCGGGCGCCTCCACCACCCCGAGCACCTTGAGGAGGGCCGCCCCCTGCGTCGCCTCCGCCACCGCTTGCTGCTGGGGGAGGCGCAGCAGGTTGAAGCGCTCGAAGAGTGCGATGGCCAGCGAGCGGTACCAGCCCACCAAGTCCTCCCGGCCGCAGTCGAGGAAGTCTGCGAGTTCCTCCGCCAGGGTGACGAGGTCCACGGGGGTGAGCATCGAGGTGGAGTCGAGGTCGCAGTAGTCGCGTGGGATGGACATGGCGAGGGCTCCAGGCGGATGTGGGTGTGGGGTTGATGCTTGCTGTGCGTTGGTGGCGGGGGACTCCTCTGGGGAGGCGCGGCTCGGATGGCGGACGGGGCTCGCGCGCCCCCCGCGGGGTCAGGCTCCGAGGAGACGCGGGAGTACCTGGCCGGCGGACGCGTCGAGGATGGTGTCGAAGTCGGCGGAGTTCTCCGCCTCCCCGACGTTCACGAGGACAGTGTGGGCGCCGTACGCCCGGGCCAGCTTCACGAGAAGGGCGGCCGGGAGCACCTGCCCTGAAGTGCCCGCCGCCAGGAAGTAGAAGGGGTATCCCTCAGCCGCCTGGATGAACCGGACGGCGCGCTCCAGGGACTCGCTCTCCACGGGTTCGCCGAACCAGGTGACGCCCGGGCGCAGGTTGGCCCCGCAGTCGGTGCAGGTCGGCACCTCGCCGTAGCTGGCCTCGTCATGGAACCCCGCGCTCCCCGGGCACTCCTCGTTCGAGCACCGCGTGACCATCAAGGCTCCATGGAGTTGCTCGACTCAACACGACTAGTTCGGATGCATGATGCGCCTGCCTTGGTTCCGATTGGAGGCTTGGGCCGGATACCAAATCAAGGTGTCATTGGTAGGATCACAGTCTTTGCTGGGGATGGCGTCGTGCTACTTCCTGGTCGGGGGTGGTGATGGGGAGTTCGTTGGCTGTTCGTGCGAGTGGAAAGATGGGTCTTGGGGATGTCATTGTTGGTGCATCGAGAGCTATTGCCGAATTGATTGATGCGCCACCTCCTGAGGTGGTGGTGCTCGATGGCTTCGGAAATCAAGACGAGTACGCGAGCTTGCGCGAGCTTGGTCGCGGCATGGCTGTCTGGCGGTTTGCCACGGTTGCTCCGCAAAGCCTGGTGTTTTGTACGGTGGTCGAAGCGCCTGATGGAGAGCTCGAAGCAATGCTCGAAGTGGGAGGCGAGCTTGAGCCGATGGGGTACGTCTTGGCCGCAGCGTTGGCGATTTCGCTGGCGAGAGTTTCTGGGGCTGGAATTGTCGATGAGACCAAAGCCTGGACAGGTGCTTATGAGAACACTGTTCAAGGGTTTCTACATCAGGTTGGGGTGCGAGGAGATGGATGGGGGTGCCAAGAAGCAGCCGGTCGATTCGTGGAGCGTCTTCGCCATCTGAGATGAGGGGGGAGTGATTCGCGTTGGCTCCGACGCGCTTGCCGACGAAGCCACTCTTGCAAATACTGTCGCGCACGAATTGAGTCATGGGTGCGGCTGTCTGCGTGGCGGTATTCATAAGCCTCATGGAAATATGTCGTCTGTTGGTGATGGAAGTCCCTGTGGTGCTGGGAATGCCCTTGAGGCATTCGAGGTGAAAGATGAGCACCGGTCATGGTCAGGCTTGGCGGGGTGTGCCGGAAGAGTGCCTGCGGGAGTGGTATGCTGTCTTCGCAGGCTCAAGAGAGGGCTTGAACTTGTCCTCGCCATGCCCGGTCTGTGGCGCACGAACACTTCATCGGTATTATCAGCATGGAAAGAAGGTTGAGGTCGTGGCTGATGGAGAGTTGTACGTGTCGCGCGGAGCGAGTTGGGAGTGGTGCAGTGCCTGCCGTTCCTACGAACATGCAACAGCGCTTGTTCCGGCGTGGTGGTCAGGTGAGCTGGATGTAGATCTGTCAAAGCTCACGGCTGAGCCCGAAGCGTTGGAGGCAGCGCTTCGTCAAGCGTGAGAGGGTGTTTGCTCCCGGATTGGGTAATAAGGAGCGGAAGGTTTTGTGCTTGGATGCGATGGGGCGCTTGCGGAAAACGGACAAGAGCCTGAAGGATGCATCGCTTTTCCTGGAGAGTAGGTGACGTGGAGACATGACGGTCAAATGCGTGACTATCCGCCAGGGTATTTCGAGCAAGTAGAGAGGGCCGCCTTGGATGGGGACTCATCTGCCATGCTGCAAATGGGAGTATGGTTACTAGGAGTCTCTGGGAGCAGGCTGAAGCGCGATCCGGTCGGGGCATTGCGGTGGCTCCGGCGTGCAGCTGAGGAGGGAGGTCAAGCCCATGCCATGGAATTGCTAGCAATGGAGGCCGATTCCAGGTCAGGACGTAGCCCGGATGCTGCTGCCGAGGCAGCAAGATGGTATGCGCGAGCGCTTGATGCGTATGAGCTCGCAATTCAGCGTGGCGCGCCTGGGGCGCGTGAGAATGCTGAGGGCCTGCGTCGGAAGCTGGAATCTCGTGTCAGGTAGTGCTGGAGTGTGTTGTGAGTTGAGGATCTATGGCTGTGTATTCAGTTGCGCACCTCAGTGGTGAGTTCGAGCAGGGGCCTTGACCAGCAGCCCTGGGGCTCAGGCTACGGGCGGGATGTCATCGTCATCAGAGACGGCCATGATGCCCAGTGAACGTTGACCAGTTGTCGATGGAGTGGGGGCCCGCTACCGTTGAACTGTACAGTTCGGAGCGTGGGCTTGCCGTGCACGTCTTCAATCATGACCTCACGAGCGAAGAAGCCGTGCGCAAGAGCGTCCGCTTTGCAATCGGGCGGGTCCGGTGGTTCATGCGCCAGTTGCCCGAGGGCACGAGGCATGCCGTCCGGTTCGATGACCGGGGGCAGGTGCTGGCGAGTACTGCCCGCGAGAGCATCAAGTCCGCTCTCGCGCCTTACGTGGTGGGCGTCACCTTTGCGTCGGAGAGGTCGTAGGTGTCTTTCAATCTCATCGCTGAGGCGCAGGTGCAGGTCGAGTGGCCGGACCTCCACTCCGAACTCGCAAGCGCAAGAAGGCTTGTTGAGTTGTTACCTGTCCCCGCCGAGGCGGGCGAGAGCGACGCCATCGGGATCTCTGTGCCTCTTCGTGCCGCTTCCGAGGATGTATGGGCAGAGTTGCTCGTGATACTCGGCGCGCTGACTCGAAGGGGGATGCGCGTTTACGACCTGCAGGCGGGGCGCGAGGTTCTCTCGTTCGAGGAACTGCGCCGCGGTCTATGGGGCTGAGAGGGTGGCCCGTTGCCTCGTGGAGGTGGGCCTGCTCCTTCGCTTGAACTCCTGATGCTCCACGGCCTGGTACGGAGCACCACCTACCCAACCAAGAGGAACCCTGTAGTGGACGCCTCACGCCAAATCCTGTTCTGGTTGTTGGAGCGCTATGTCCTTTGGGCTATCGGCCGCCTCAGTGCCGAGGACGAAGCGAAGCTGGAAGTGGCTTGTCCGAAGCTGCGAACTGTATTCCACGCAGAGGGGAGCTGGCAGGCTGTGCTCCGGGCCGCGATGCAGTGGGACACCGATCCCGCCGCAGAAATCATCCTGATCTGGAAGAAGAACGAGGAACGCGCACGGCGGCATGGAGAGGTGATTGATCCGGATGACTTCGCCAGGAGATTCGTGGGGATGAACTTCGTTCCGGATCCGCATTGATCTCCGTGGTTGGAAACGACAGAAGGAACAGTACGGACCGATGCTGTTGGGGAGCCATGATGGGCGCATCCGACGGACAGTTGGAGCAATGCGGCGATGAGCCAACGACAGTGCATCTGGCCTCCTGCCGGGGGGATGTGGAGCTGAGGGGGCTGCGCGATGGGCAGGTACAATGAATTCTTGGGAGTGGTTGGGTGCAGTGCCTGCGGTTGCCTGGGCGAGGTGGCCTTTCAGGCGGACATCGGTGTCCTGGAGCACAGGCGTTTTTCTGCCGGTGAGATTGTCTGGGGGCTTGCACCCAAGATGCTGCGGTCGCCCGTGGGGCCTGAGTCAGGGACGGTAGGGCGAGACGTCTGGGCTTACGGACCTGGCCGCTGCCCGAATTGCCTGGCCGAATTGTGGGCGGTTGTTGAGGTCCGGGGGGGCCGGTTTTCCCGGCTCGCGCTGACACCCGAGCCGGAGAATCCCGACGCATGGGGGATCCTGCCGCCTGATGCCCCTTGAATCGATGCAGGGGAGGCCGAACGTGGAGATTGAGGATGGGTGAGCCCGAGATTTTGAAGTCCCTGCTTCAACGGGCGATTGAGTCAGTGCGAGCGGACCCCGTGCACGACCTTTCGTTGGGCCTGCGGCGGAAGATCTGGAGGTCGCTGGGGCGTGAGCTGGGCCATGGGCCAGGGTATGCCCGGCGTGTGTCTCTGGCGCTCACGACTGCCCGGCATGTGCTTCCTCTATGGAAACTGAGGTACTCGCAGGACCGCACGCCGCACACGGTGCTGGATTCGGCGGAAGCGATGAGGGTGGGGCGACTCGACAAGATCGAAGCCCAGGCACTCTGGCAGCGGGCCTGGGACCACATGGTGGAGTTGTCGTCTTCGGATGAGGATTCGCAGGGAGCCGCAGCGGGATTCTCCGCGGTGCAGGCCCTGCTCACCTGCATCGACGACGAGACTTTCCAGCTGACTGAGGACGATGAGAACCTGCGCGACAACCAGGTCGATGCGGAAGACATGGATGCGTCCATGTTCGCAGCGGCTGCCTCCGCGGGCGGGCCCTCCTGGGACGCATCATCCGACCCCGAGCGCCGGCTTCAGTTCTGGGAGTGGTGGCTGTCCGAAGCTGTACCCCATGCGTATCGAGCCGTGGCGAGCAGACCCATCGAATTCGAAGTGTTGATGGTCAATCCACGGCCGGGTGGCGTACGCGCGGCCGGACGCCTCATCGAAGGCATCATCTGCGTCGGCGATGTCTTCTCGGTCGCGTTCAAGCGGACGCACGTGCGAACACCTGATGGGTATGCTCCGCCAATTCGCTCAGGCGATCGGCCAGTTTCGATTTGCATCGAGCAGATCCACGCTTATGGCTACAGCCTCCAGGCGCTTGATGCTGGGATGACCGCCGAGTTGGTCTTGTCTGGCGATGGTGCGGAGAGTCTCGCGCAGGGAGACGTGCTCGGTGGAAATCTCTGTGGTTGATGAGTTGGATCTACCGGGGCTTCGCGAGGTTCGGTTGCCGTGAGTACGGAGACGTGTACATGTTCGGAGAAGCCTTTGTTCGCATTGCAGTAGAATCGCGGGATAGGGCTGGGGTCGAGAGCGCCCTGCGGGGATGCCTGGGATTGAAAGGTGATCTATCCGAGGCGAGCGTCCTTGGGTTTCATGTTTCCGTTGAGGACCTCTCCGCCGAGCTGGCTTACACGAGAGCGTTTCTTCGTACCCATCGCCTTGTTGATGAACTCAATGATGCATGGGGTTTGGACCTGGACGCCTTCGTGGTGGAGGTGCAGATTTTTGGCCAGCGCGAGTACTTCGGGAAGGAGATGGATGCTGTGCTGGGGGATCAGCTGGGTCGAGCACTGTCGGTTCGCCTCTCGTGCAGGACCTTGGTCTCACTACAGGGCGGAGAAGTGCTGCTTCGCGCCTACGATCGAGGCGTCATGATCCGGGATCTGCGGGAACGCTATGCCTCCTTCCTTGCGGGCAGTTCCTGGCTACCTGCCGGAGGGCTGTCGAAGTGATGGTCACGGCTTGTAGCCGGCTACGCATTGCGGAGAGGCGATTCTTGACTCATGTTGAAATCCGAAAGGACCGTGTCGACAGGGACATGAACATGAAATGGGAGATGGCTATCGAAAATGTCTTCCGCTTCGCCGACGGCCAAGTGGTTTTTGTGGGAAGGATCCAGAAGGGCCCCCGCTTCATCAGCCCCTGTGTTTGTGAACTCTGGCAGGGGACAGAAAGGGTAAAGCGCTTGCGACTTGAGGGGGAAATGTTGCCGGAAACGCATGCGCGGAAGGATCTCCGGTCGGTTTCCACTCGCGAGTCGGTTGACGTCGAAGCCGCTGCCTTCGCGGAGGGTGGCTGGCGCCTGATTCATGCAGGCGAAGTCCAGGAGTGATGGCGATGCTTCACGAGGCGTTTTATCTCATCAGGCCGAAGCCTACGGTCCTGGCTCAGGCCGCCGCATCGGGTCTCGGTGACGTCGAGTGGCTCGTGGAGCCACAGTTCTGGCGCAAGGGAGAGCCGGACCGCTCTCCGTGGAACCGGGAAGAGCATCTCGTGCAGATGAAGCTCCTCTTCCTGGCCTGGCTCAGGTCCGAGTACGGCGGTCAGCCTGAATACGAGCAGTTGTTCGGGGCGCTTCCGCTCAGCGTCGAGTCATTCGACCGGGGATGGCTGGTGGAGCGGTTCTACTTCCCTGAACCCGTTTCGGAGATTGAGAAGGCTTTGAAGCCGGAGGTCGTCCAGGCCCTGCGGGAGACCGGCCACCCGAACGTGGATGGATGGATTTCGGAACTCCGGCAACGGACGTGACGGCTCCGCGTCAGCGCGACGGCGGGTACTTCTGCAGCTTCCGCTGGAGCGACCGGCGGTGGATGCCCAGCTTGCGCGCGGCCTCGGAGATGTTGCCGGCGCTGTCCGCGAGCACTCGGTGGATGTGTTCCCACTCCGCTCGGGCCAGGGACGGTGCCTGGAGCGTCTCCGGGGCGGCCACGTTGGGCGCTTCTTCCGCTCGCGCGAACGCCGCCAGGATGTCGTCCGCGTCCGCGGGCTTCGGCAGGTAGTTCACCGCTCCCAGCCGGATGGCGTCCACCGTCGTGCTGATGCTGCCATAGCCCGTCAGCACGATGACTCGCGTGGACGCGTCCACCGCCAGCAGGTCTCGCACCAGTTCCAGCCCGCTCTGCCCCGGCATGCGCAGATCCACCACCGCGTACTCCGGTGATTCGCGCCTTGCCGCGACCATCGCCTCGTCGTGGTTGCCTGCTGTCGTCACGTCCCAGCCGCGCTCGCGGAAGGCTCGTGCCAATCGCTCACGCAGGGTGCTGTCGTCGTCCACCAGCAGCAGGCTGGGGCGTTGATCCACTGGGGCCGTGCTCATGCCGCTGCCTCCTTCGCGTCCGCGCCCGGCAGGCTCAGGCTCGCCGTCGTGCCTTCTCCTGCCTTCGAGCGCAGCTCCAGCGACCCGCCCAGCTGCTCCGCCAGCGAGCGCGCCAGGAACAGTCCCAGGCCCATGCCTTCTCCCGGCGCTTTCGTGGTGAAGAACGGCTCGCCCGCGCGTGTCAGCACCGTCTCCGGCATGCCCTGGCCTTCGTCGCGCACCTCCAGCCTCGCTCCCGTGCCCTCCGGCAGTACTCGCAGCTCCACGCCTCGACCCTTGGGCGTTGCTTGAAGCGCGTTCTTCACCAGGCCCCTCAGCACCCGCGCCAATGCCCTTGGCGGTCCGTGGACCGGGTGCGCCTTCAACGCTTCCGGCACGTCCACCTTCACGCGCTCCCGGCCGGACAGTTCTGACAGCGTCTCCTCCACCAGCCGCTCCAGGGGAATCGCCTGGAAAGGCTCGCCCGTCGTCTGGCCCGCGTCCGCGGACATCTGCACCAGTACGTCCCGGCAGCGGTCCACCTGCTGACGGATCAGCCTCAAATCCTCTCTCACGGACTCGGAGGTCTGTGACGCCGCCAGTGCTCGCTCCAACTCCTTCGCCACCACCGCGATGGTGGACAGCGGCGTGGACAATTCATGTGCCGCTCCCGCCGCCAGCGTCGCCAGCGAGGCCACCTTCTCCTGCCTCGCGTGCCTTGCCCGCGTCTGCTCCAATTCCTGCTCACGCAGCGCCAGCGCTCGCGTCACTCGCTGGATGAAATACACGATGAAGCCCGCCGCCACCGCGAATGCCACCCACATGCCGCTCAGGTGCAGTCGCATCAGCTCCGCGTGGTCCGGCCTCTCCAGCCCCGGCAGCGTCACGTCCTGCAACACGAACAGCGACCCGAACGCCAACAGCGTGAAGCCCAGCATCGCCCACGTGCGGCGCGGCGGCAGCAGCACCGTGCCCAGCGCCACGTTCACCAGGTACAGCGCCGTGAAGGGATTGTGCGTCCCGCCGCTCAACGCCAAGAGCCCCGTCAGCACCAGCGTGTCCCAGAGCATCAGCCCGAAGATGGCCGCTTCCGCCACCGGCCTTGCCCTCGCGAGCCCCGCGCGCACCGCCGCGTTCGTCACCGCCTCCACGCCCAAGAGCGCCACCAGCGCGGGCACCGGCAGCGCCAGCTTCAGCCCCCACACCGCCACCGCCACCAGCACCGCCTGCCCCACCAGCACGCCCCAGCGCAGCCTCAAGAGCCACACCAGGTTGATGCGGGCCCGGAGCGAGGGTTCGGAGGAGGGCGGCGGAGAGGACGTCATGGCGCGACGGAGGACATCGCCACGGAGCGGGCCACCGTGTCCAGCGCCGAGGCCGCCGCCCCGGGTGACTCCAGGTCCACCGTGGCCAGCCACGTGTCCCAGGCGAGCGCGAAGGTTCGCTCGGCCGCCGGCTCGTCCTCGGACAGCGTCAGCCCGTCCAACACCACGTCCACCGTGGCCAGGTTGGACGTCACCAGCCGGAAGGGCTGGGGCTCACCGCCGCCCGAGGGCACCCGCGTCCCCTCCAGCCACAGCGTGTGCCCCACCATGTCCACGCCGCTGTCCGCTCCCGGCAGCCCTTCCGCGTCCGCGTCCGCGGGCTCGAAGGTGAGCCTCGCCCGGCAGTAGCGCCCCGGCGGCGGACGCACCGTGCCCAACTTCAGCACGCTCCCGTCCGGCCGCTCCAGGCCACTGATGTGCGGCGTGCCCAGCCTCAACGGCGAACCCACCGAGTGCGCGTGCGCGGTGCCAATGGGAGACAGCGCCTTCAGGAGCCGCCACCCCAGCGCCTCCTCGCACGGCTTCAACTCCGCGCTGCCCAGCGTCACGTAGCCGCGCGTCAGCGTGAGCACCTGTCCATCCGCTCGCGTGAAGGAGCGCTCGCCGCCTGTTGCCTGCACGCCCTGCGCGGTGGCCCGGTGCTCCAGGCCCAGCGTGACGGTCATTCCGTCCACGCGCTCGCCGCACGCGCTCAGGGCCAACAGCGCCAATCCCAGACACGAGGAACGGATCATCACAGGTCGTACGCGAGCGAGAGCACCGCGATGGGCGTGGACGACACCCGGCGCAGTTGGTTGACGACAGGAATGCGCACCCCGGCCTGCACCACCACGTCCATGCCCGGGCTGAAGAGGACGTCCGGTGACGCGTACGCGATGAAGCCTCCTCCGGCCTCCTCCGGCGTGCCGTTCGTGTCCGGCGCCTTCTCCGCCCGGGTGTCCACGCCCAGCCGCACCGCCCACCTGGGAGTCGGCTGGTACTGCGCCGCCACCTGCGTGCGCACCGATGCTCCCAACCGGAAGTCGTCGCGCCCTCGCGAGGGCAGGAAGCCCAGGGCGCTCGCGAGGAACGACCAGTTGCCCCGGAAGCCCTGCCACGCCAGCCCCGCCATCGGATCCACGGAGCCGCTTCCGGGCTGCGCGTCGATGCCCAGCGTCGTGCCGTCCCTCGCGTGCAGCCTGGGGCCCGTGGGCAGCTTCACTCCGCCCACCACGCTGATCAGCTGGTCCGGCGAGAACTCCTTGTCCTTCCACACGAACGCCTTCGCGGTCACGTCGATGTCGCCCAGCCCCCAGCCGCGCTCCAGTCCCAGGCTCACGTCCTGGACCTCGCGGGCCTGGAGCGGCAGGTTCACCGCCAACACCAGCCAGGGCCTGGGTGCGTACGCCACCGCCACGTCCATGCGCAGCTCGCGCAGCCGCTGCGCGTCCACGCCCGTCACCCCTTCCGTGTGGCCCCACGCGCGCAGCATCGTGGACAGCCGCAGGCGCCCTTCGAAGGGCTGCTCGCCTCCCATCGACGTGAGGGTGGGGTCCCCACACGCACAGCTCGCGCAGGCCCAGGCCGGGGCGGTGGGCACGAGGAGGAGCGCGGCGCTCAGGAGGGCCAGGGTGGGGGTTTTCAAGGCGTGGGCACCCTAGCGTCCCCCCGTCCCAGCACACTGTGGCGAGTTGTCGCAGCCCGCCGGTGCGTCACCCCGGGGACGGACCGGTTGTCCACCCGTCAGGGGAGCGGGCAGGGGAGCGGGGGATGGCTGTCCGCCCGCCCATCCGTGCCTATCTGGAGAATGACACCGACCCGTCCGCGTTGAGGGAGGACACGCCGGAGGCATGGAGGTCATTCATGGGGCTGCTCGCACCGCTGGGACGGCTGCTGTTCTCGGTCATCTTCATCACCAGCGGGCTCAATCACTTCATCCAGCTCCAGGCCCTCACGGCCTACGCCCAGGCGTCCGGCGTGCCCGACCCGAAGACGGCGGTGCTGGTGTCCGGCGGTGTGCTGGTGGTGGGGGGCCTGTGCGTCCTGCTGGGCACCTTCGCCCGCCTGGGCGCGGCCATGCTCGCGGTGTTCCTGGTGGCGTCCGCCTTCATGGTCCATCACTTCTGGAAGATGGATGACCCGGTCCAGGCGCAGAACAACCTCATCCACTTCATGAAGAACCTCTCCATGGCGGGTGGCGCCCTGCTCATCGTCTACTTCGGGCCCGGCCCCTTCAGCCTGTCCCGCAAGAAGCGCGAGAACGCCCTGGGCGGCATGAAGCTGGGCGCGCCCCTGCGCTGAAGGCGGGCGCGCCGTCCTGCTCGTGGATCAGGTCGTCCCGACGTGGGCGGCCTGCTGCGTGCGCAGGGTGAAGAAGGCGACCTCCGGCGTGCTGCCCCGGCGCAGGTACGGCCCGCCGAAGCCGAAGCCCAGCCCCTGGTTCACGTACAGGTGGTTGCCGTTCACCCGGTAGTGGCCGCGGATGTACGGCTGGCCCGCGCGGCGGAAGAGCGCCTCCGTGAGGCCCCGGACGATGAACTGCCCGCCGTGGGTGTGCCCGGAGAACTGCACCAGCCCCGCGTGCGCGGGCAGCTTGTCCGCGGTGGGCGGCGTGTGGGCCAGCACCAGCCGCGTGCCGGACGAGGGCGCGCCCCGGAAGGTGGCCTCCACGTCCTCCATGCCGGTGAGCCCGTCGTCGATGCCCAGCACCGTCACCGGCGCGCCCTTCACGTGCACCACGCGGTGCTCGTTCTGGAGCACCGTGTAGCCCAGCGCCTCGAAGGACATGCGCAGGTAGGGCGCGTCCACCCAGTGGTCATGGTTGCCCATCACCACGAAGACGGGGCCGTTGAGCCCCTGGAGCAGCTGGCGCACGCGCGGCAGCGGCTTGGGGCTGTGCGTGACGTAGTCGCCCGTGAGGAACACCAGGTCCGGCGCGGCTTCGTTCACCGCGGCCACCGCGCGGCGGATGCGCACGTCGCTGGTCGCCTGGCCCACGTGCACGTCCGACAGCTGCGCGATGCGCAGGCCGTCGTGCTCCGGGTGGATGCTGTCCAACTGGAGCAGGTGCTCGGTGAGGACGAAGTGGTCGCGCCAGCGCAGGCGCCGGTCCGGCCGGAAGGGGTCGGGGCCTCGCGCCTGGAGCTCGTTGCGGCCGTGGGGCTCCACTGCCTCGGAGAGGGCGAGGGAGGAGGTGGCACCAGCGGCGTGACGGCGGCGGGCGAGTCTCAAGCGCATGCGTTTGGATTCCTCCGGCGGGGCGAGGGCGATTGTAGAGAACGGTCCGGAGGGCCGTGAAGCCCGGGGGCCCGGCCCGCCTGCCCCCTTGCGCGAAGGCAGGGGGGCGGAAGCAGAACCGGGCCTCCCTCCAGAACATTTCCCGCGCCTTCCAGGCGGCCTTCCCCTCCGTGGCGCCGGGTGCGACATGCGCGCCGCCCCGGCGTCAGGGTAGGAGTCCTGCTCAGTAGCCGCGCAGGACCGTCAGGCCTTCCGACGTCAGCACCAGCAGCAGGCCGGAGGTGCCAGAGCCGTCGTACACCAACTGGAGCACCTTGTTGCCGCGCACGTTCGCCACCTTCTCCACCGTCTTGGACGGGGTCAGCCGGTAGAGGCCGCCCGCGTTGGTGCCGATGAAGAGCGAGCCGTCATTCGTGGAGGCCAGCGTGTTGATGCTGCCGAGCGCCGGCACGTCCGCGCCGATGCGCGTGCCCCTCTGGGAGGGATTGCCAGCCGAGCCGATGGTCATCTCCCACAGGCCGTAGGTGCTGCTGCCCAGGTAGTATTTGTTGTCCGTCGTCTGCTGGAAGCCGCGCCAGAAGTCGAACTCCTCCTGGGAGTTGAGGTCCTGAAGGAACGAGGACTTCACCTTCTGCTGGTTGATGGTGGGCGTGGTGGTGTCGTCCCAGGTCTCCATCTTCGTGTCGGGCGTGACGGTGCCGAAGTTCCAGTCGTTCGCGATGAGCACGTCACCCGACGGCGAGATGCCCAGTCCGTAGGTGTAGCCCGCCTGCTGCGAGCCCTGGGAGTTGGGCTTCTCAGGATCCTTCTTGAACCACACCGGGTGCCGGTGGGCGTTGAACGTCAGGCCGCGCAGGCGCACGACGCCGTGGTTGGTGCCGAAGAAGACGTCGCCCTTGTTCGGGCCGCGCAGCACGGACGTGCAGCTGACCATGGCGCGGTCTTCGTCGAAGTGGTGGTCGTTGCTGTTGCGGATGCCCAGGCTGACGCCGTCCACCACGGTCGGGCCCGTCTGGATGAAGGGCTTGCCGTTCGCGTCGATGTTGGCACGGCGTGACTGGTTGATGTGGCTTTCGAGGGCGACCTGGCCGTTGGCGTCCAGCTTCACCGCATCCACGTCACCCTGCGTGTAGAGGTTGAGCCGACGCGTGCTGAAGGGGAAGCAGGTGGTCTCGTTCACCGCGACTTCGCACGGCTTCGCGGTGACGATGAAGTTGGGGTGGATGTCCGGCCACTCCGGATCCTCGCCCAGGCCCGGCGCGTTGTAGCCCACGTAGGCGCGGCCCGCCTCACCGCCGCAGATGACGGTGGAGGGCTGGCCCGTGGCCGCCTGGCCCACGGCGCCGGACACCCAGACCAGCTTCTGCGTGTCCGCGCGCACGACGCCAATGCGGTCGCCGTCCAGCACCCAGATGTTCTTGCCCAGGTCGATGCCGACCGACTTCACCCTGCCGATGCCGTAGCGGTCCGAATAGTTCGTCACCGGATCCTCTGGCCACGGATCCACCACCGTGCCCGCGTCCGTGCCGCCGTCGGTGCCCGCATCCGTTCCGGCATCGGTCCCCGCATCCGTGCCCGCATCGACGTCGGTGCCGGCATCCGTGCCCGCGTCCACGTCCGTCCCGGCGTCGGTGTCGCCGCCGGTCCCCGCATCCACCCCTGGCCTTGGGTCGACATTGTTCGTGTCATCAATGGGGGTCGTGGGCGAATCCGTCCCGCCGCACCCCCACGCCGACAGCATCACCGCACCCGCACACACGCCCAGCCCCAGCAGTCGTCGATTCACCATGGTCTCCCTACGCGTACGCGCCACCTAAGCAAGCGGCGTACCCGCCCCGGAGAGCAGGCTGTCCGTGCGGCATTCCCTGGGGAGAGGGCAATTTTCTTCCCAGTCAGGGCATGGGGCGACCCTGGAAGGGCAGTGAAGTGAGGGCCGTCAGTTCGTGGCCGGTCCCGCCTCGGGCAGCTCCATCACCACCTCGGCGCCAGGGCCCTGGGGCTCCGCCACGAAGGCGCGGCCGCCGTGCCGCCGGGCCACCTCCTGCACCACCGCGAGCCCCAGGCCCGCGCCTCGGCCGGAGGGCTCCGCGCGGTAGAACGGGGTGAACACCTTCTCCCGGTGCTCCGGAGGAATGCCGGGCCCCCGGTCCCGCACGGCCAGCCGCCACAGGCCGTCGTGCCGCTCCGCGCGCAGCGTGATCTCCGTGCCGCTCGGGGCGAAGCGCAGCGCATTGGCCAGCAGGTTGTCCACCGCCTGCCGCACGGAGCTGGCGTGGACGGGACACGGCGCTGGCTCCGGCGCTTCCACCGTCACCCAGACGCCCTGCTCCTCCGCCTGGGCTCGCGCCGCCGCCGACGAATCCTCCAGCAGCACGCGCAGGTCCTCGGGCTTCACCTCCCACGCGCCACGGCCGAAGGAGGCGAGGTCCAGCAGGTTGCCCGCCAGGAGGGACAGGCGCTCCACCTCGCGGCGGGTCTCCTCCAGCGACTCGCGCAGCTCGGCGCCATCGCGCTCCTTCCACAGCGCCAGGTCCAGCTGGGTGCGCATGAGCGCCAGCGGTGTGCGCAGCTCGTGCGCGGCGCGGGCGATGAGCTGCTCCTGGGCCTCGCGCGCGGACGACAGGCGCTTCGCGGCCTCGCGCAGCGCGGCCTCCACCTCCGCCACCTCGTCCCTGGCCGTCCCTCCCGCGGGTGCTCCGGACCAGAGGCCCTCGCGCAGGTGGGTGATGAGGCCGCGCAGCTCCGCGAGCCTGCGCTCCAGCCACCGCGCCTGCCAGGTCTGCAGGCCGAAGAACACGAGCCCCAGCAGGCCGGCCAGCCCCAGGGTGATGCCATGGAAGGCGCGCACCGCCGTCTCCTGCCACGCCAGTGACGCGGACAGCCGCAGCACGTACGGCATGCCCCGGGGAGACACCACGCGCACCGTCACGCGGCGCAGCGGCGCGTCGCCCTCGCGCACTGTCTCCAGCCGGGGCGCGTCCGTGTCGGGGGGCCGCTGGAGCCGCTCTCCGGACGTGTCGGCCGTGGGCGGGAAGGACAGCACGCGCCGCCCGTCCGGCCCGTACACCTCCGCCACCGGCGCGAAGGATTGCACCAGGCCCGAGAGCGGCGAATCCTCCATGTGCAGGTGGGGCTCCCCTCCGGGGCCGTCGAAGAGGCTCACCGCCTCCGTGGCGGCCTGCGACAGCAGCGCGTCGTCCACCACGCGCTCCAGGTACGCCTCGAAGAGCTGGCCCGCCAGCAGCAACGCCAGCACCACGCCCAGCACCGGCACGAGCGCGCCCAGCAGCCACAGCCGCACGGCCAGCCTCACGGCGACTCCCCCCGCACCAGCCGGAAGCCCACCCCGCGCACGGACTGGATGGACACCGCGCTCCCCGCTCCCAGCCGGGCCAGCTTCCCGCGCAGGTAGCCCACGTACACATCCACGATGTTGGGGGGCCCGTCGAAGGCGTCACCCCACACGCGCATGAGGAGCTCCGAGCGCGAGTGCACCTCGCCCAGGTGCCCCGCGAGCTCCTGGAAGAGGGCGAACTCGCGCCCGGTGAGCGGCTGCTCCTGGTCCCCGTGCCGCAGCACCCGCCGGCGGGCGTCCAGCACCAGCGGGCCGATGTTCCGCACCGGCGTGCCCGTGTCGCCCCGGCGGTGCAGGGCCTCCAGCCGCGCGAGCAGCTCCTCGAAGGCGAAGGGCTTCGCAAGGTAGTCGTCCGCGCCGGCGCGCAGCCCCACCACCTTCTCGCCCACCGTGCCGCGCGCGGTGAGGAGCATCACCGGGGTGCGCAGTCCGCGTTCGCGCCAGCGCCGCAGCACCGCGAGCCCGTCCAGGTCCGGCAGGTTCCAGTCCAGCAGCACGACGTCATACGGCACGTCCATGCCCTGCTGGAGCGCGTCCTCGCCCCGCTCGCACACGTCCACCTGGTGGCCCGCCTCGGACAGCCCCCGGCGCAGCAGCAGGGCCATGCGCTCCTCGTCCTCCACCAGCAGCAGCTTCATGCGGGCTCCTCCGGTGCCGTGGGCAGGGGCCCGGTCCGGGTGCGGCGCCGGGACAGCCACGGATAGAGCGAGGGCAGCACGCCCAGGGTGAGCAGCGTGGACGTCACCAGCCCGCCCACCACCACCGTGGCCAGGGGCCGCTGTACCTCCGCCCCCATGCCCCGCGCCAGCATCATGGGCACGAAGCCCAGGGCGGCCACCAGCGCCGTCATCACCACCGGGCGCAGCCGCTCGCTCGCGGTGAGGCGCACGGCCTCCTTCACCGGCATGCCCGCCGCTTCATGGTGCAGCAGGCGCGACACCCACACCACGCCGTTGAGCACCGCGATGCCCGACAGGGCGATGAAGCCGATGGCCGCGGAGATGGACACGGGCATGCCTCGCAGCGACAGCGCCAGCATGCCGCCCACGCAGGCGAAGGGGACGTGCGTGAAGATGATGAGCGCCGGCCTCGGCCGCCCGAAGGCCGCGATGAGCACCGTCACGATGAGCACCGCCACCGCGGGGATGACCACCGAGAGCCGCCGCGTGGCCGCGGTCAGCGTTTCGTACTGGCCGCCCCAGACGGCGCGGTAGCCGGGCGGGAGCGGGACCTCCGCCGCCACGCGCGCCCGGGCGGTCTCCACGACCGTGCCCAGGTCCGCGCCGCGCACGTTGAAGCCCACCACCAGCCGGCGCTGTCCCTCCTGCCGGTTCACCAGCGCCGGCGCGGAGGTCAGCCGCACGTCCGCCACGCGGGACAGCGGCACCAGGCTCCCCGACGCGGTGGGCAGCGGCAGGGACTCCAGCGAGAAGGCCTCCGTATTCGCGCCGAGCCGCAGGACGATGGGCACGCGCACGGGCCCGTCGAAGGTGGCGCCGACCTCCAGCCCCGTGCGCACCCCCTGCACCGCCTCCAGGACCTGCCTCACGGAGAAGCCCACGCTCGCGGCGTCCAGCGGGCGGGGCTCCACCTCCAGCAGGGACACCTCCGGCGGCGCGAGCACGCGCACGTCCACCGCGCCCTTCACGCCCGTCACCTTGGCGGCCACGGCCTCCGCCAGCCGGTGCAGTTCGCGCAGGTCCTCGCCGTAGAGGCTCACCGCCACGTCGGCGACGGAGCCTCCGAGCAATTCGTTGAAGCGCATCTGGATGGGCTGCGTGAAGGAGGGCTCCCCTCCGGGAGCGTGGGCATCGAGCGCGCGCTGCATGTCCTCCACCAGTGTCTCGGGGGTGAGCCCGGGGCGCCACTGCTCGCGCGGCTTGAGGGTGACGAAGACGTCCGCCTGCTCCAGGCCCATGATGTCGGTGGCCACCGCGGGGCTGCCCACGCGTGACACCACCTGCGTCACCTCGGGGACGTGGCGCAGCAGGGCGGCCTCCAGCCGGCCGGCCTCCCGCGCGGAGGACTCCAGGCCGATGTCTCCCCCGCGCGTCGTCTGCACGACCAGGTCGCCCTCGCTGAGCTGGGGGGTGAACTCGATGCCGGCGCGCAGGTAGAGGACCGCGCCCAGCACGAGCAGGGCCCCCGCGCCGCACGCCACCCAGGCGGGATGGCGCAGGCCGTGCTCCAGCAGCGGGCGGTAGGCGCGCTCCACGGCGCGCACCAGCCAGGGCTCGCGCTCGGGGATGTCCCGGGGACGCAGCACGAGGCTCGCCGCCGCGGGGATGAAGGTGAGCGCCAGCACCAGCGAGGTGGCGAGCGCCAGCACCACCGTGAGGGCCATGGGGCGGAACATCTTCCCGTCCACGCCGGTGAGCGACAGCACGGGCACGTAGACGAGCATGATGATGAGCACGGAGAAGAACACGGGCCGCGACAAGGAGGCCGTCACCGAGCCCACCTTGTCGCGCCACGCCTCGCGAGACATCGGGCCGCGTGCGTGGCCCAGGTGATGGAACACGCCCTCCACCATCACCACCGCGCCGTCCACGAGGAGGCCGAAGTCGATGGCGCCCAGGCTCATCAGGTTGCCGGGGATGCCCAGCAGCACCATGCCCATGGCGGCCCCCAGCATGGACAGCGGGATTGCCGAGGCGACGAGCAGGCCCGCCCGGAGGCTGCCCAGCAGGGCGAGCAGCACCGCCATGACGAGCAGGCCGCCCTCGGCGAGGTTCTTCGCCACCGTGCGCAGCGTGCCGCGCACGAGGACGCCCCGGTCATAGACGAGGTCCACCCGCACGTCCTCCGGGAGCGCGGCCTTCACGTCGGGCATGCGGGCGTGGAGGGCCTCCACCACGTCCAGGGCGTTGGCGCCGCGGAGCATCTGCACCATGACGTAGACGGTCTCGCCCCGGCCATTGGCGGTGGCGGTGCCGATGCGGGGCAGGGCGCCTGGGACGACCTCGGCCACGTCCGACACGCGCACGGTGGCGCCGCCGGGCGTGCGGATGATGGCGCCGCCCAGCTCCGTGGCGCCCGGGGGACGGGCCACCGCGCGCACCAGGACCTGGCGCTCTCCGGCGGGGAGGGCGGCTCCGGGGACGGCGCCCGAGGCCTCCTCCAACGCGCCCCGCACGTCGGAGAGGGTCAGCCCGCGCGCCGCGAGCTTCGCCGCGTCCGCGCGCACCTCCAGCGTGCGCTGCTGGCCTCCCCAGCTGTTCACCTCGACGACGCCCGGGACGGCGCGCAGGAGCGGGGCCACGCGGAACTCGGCCAGCTCGCGCAGCTCGGCGGGGGTGCGCAGGGGGGAGCCCAGCGTGAAGTGGAAGACCTCCCCGAGTCCGCCGGTGAGGGGACCGAGTTCCGGCGCCTCCACGCCGGGCGGGAGGCTGGAGGCGAGCCCATTGAGGCGCTCCTGCACGCCCTGGCGCGCGCGGTAGGCGTCCACGGAGTCCTCGAAGACGGCGGTGACGGAGGAGATGCCGTAGCGGGAGAGGCTTCGGTGCTCGACGAGGCCGGGGATGCCGCCGAGCGTGGTTTCGATGGGACGGGTGACGAGCCGCTCGACCTCCTCCGGCGTGAGGCCCGGGGCGCGGGTGAGGATGAGGACCTGGTTGGTGGTGATGTCGGGCAGCGCGTCCAGCTCCAGGCGCCACGCCACCGCGCCCGCGGCGATGGCGAGCACCGCCGTCAGCACGAGCACCTGGACGCGATGCCGGACGCTGGCCTCCACGAGGCGGGCAATCATCGCGTGCCCTCGGCCAGGAGCAGGGACTCCGCGTCCGCGGCCACCACGTCTCCCTCTCCGGCGCCGCGCACCAGGGCCTCCGCGCCGGAGGTGGCCACGACCTCCACCGGCTGACGGCGGAAGCCGGCCGCCGTGCGCACCAGCACCTCCGCCTGGCCGGACTCCAGCAGCAGCGCTCTCGCGGGGACGACGCTCACGCCCGGCAGGCTGTCCGCGCGCACCCGCACCCTGCCGGTGAGGCCCGAGGGCAGGGCGCGCGGTGGCTCCGGGATGAACCACGTGGCCGTGGTGCCATCGCGCGGGTCCATGGCGGGCGCGCGGCCGGCTTCCTTCAGCGGCAGCGGGGCCTCTCCGGGGAGCACCAGCTCGAAGCGCGCCTCGGCGGGGAGGGGGCGGGCGAAGCGGGCTTCGAGCAGGGCTTCACCCTCTCCCATGATGCGCACCAGTGGCGCGCCTCCGCCTTCACGCGTCTCTCCCAGCACGCCGGAGACCTCGGTGACGATGCCCTCCACGGGGCTGCGCAGCGGCACCAGGCCCCCGCGCGCCACGGCGGCGGCGTCCGCGGCGTTGAGTCCCGCCACCGCGAGCAGCGCGAGCGCGGCCTGTGTTTCGGACTGGGCCTCCGCGAGCTGGGTCTCTGCTTCGGCCAGCTCCGTCAGCCGCGCCATGCCTTGTGCCTGGAGGGCGAGCAGCTGCTCCCGCCGCCTGGCGTAGGCCTCACGACGGAGCGTCGCCGCCTGGTGCCGTCCCGCGGCCTGGACGGCCTCGGGCATGCGCACCTCCATCAGCACGTGGCCCTTCTTCACCTGCTGGCCGGGGCGTACCGCGACGCGGGACACGCTGGCTCGCAGGGGCACGCCCACCACGGCGGCGCCTTCAGGCGAGGGCAGCACGCGGGCGGGGGCCTCCGTCAGCGGAACGCCTCGGGCGGGACGGGGCTGGACCCACGCGGAGGCGGAGCTGGGGCGGGGCGCCTCGAGACGGGCGGTCGCGGGGGGCTCCTCCTTCGGTGAGGCGCAACCCGGGACGGTTGCCAGCAGCAGCAGGGTGTGGAGCAGGACGTGTTTCATGGTGCAGCGCCTTCCGGGGCAGGAGCGCCAGGTGTGTCGGCGTGGAATGAGGGAGCCGGTGCGAAGCGCCGCGGTGGAGCGGCGCGAGGCAGGCCGTGCTCAGGGGGTGGCTTCTTTCGTGGCGGACGCAGCGAGCGCATCGATGAGGAGCCGGGCTCGCACGCGCGCCAGCGCCTCCTCCGCCAGCGCATGGCCCAGGCGGATGCGAGCGTGGGTGAGCGCGCGCCGCAGGCGCACCACTTCGAGGACCGTGGTGTCTCCGGCGCGGAAGAGCAGCTCGCCCAGCCTCGCCGCCTCCTCGGCGCCGGGGAGCAGCGTGCCGCGCAGCACCTCCACCACCTCGTGGGAGTGCTCCACCTCGTGGAGCGCGAGCGCCAGCGCTGAAGCCGCCGCGGCGGCGGCCTCCAGGCCTTCACCCTCCAGCCGCGCGGCGTTCGCCAGCAGGGTGCCGCGCTCGCGTTCGGCGTGGTCGAACACGGGAGGCGTCAGGCCCACCGTGGCCACTGCTCCCACCGCGCCGTCGTACTCGCGCAGGGCCGCGGCGCCGAGCTGCAATTGGAACCCCTTGGCCGCCTTCGCCTCGTCCGCGCGGGCACGCTCCGCGCGGGCCAGCGACATGCGAAAGGTCACCTCCGGGAGGTCCGCGGCCCGCTCCTGCAACGCCGGCCACCGCGACTCCGGGGGCAGGGCCACTTCGGGCAGCGGGCCCGTCGCGGTGACGGGAACCGCCTGCCGCGCGCCCACCTGTTGGGAGAGCTCCGCGCGGCGCGCCACGGCCACGCCCTGGACGTCCAGCTCCGTGAGTCGCGCATCGGCCGCGTAGGTCGCGGCCTCCGCCACGTCCAGCTTCGTCGCCGCACCCAGCGCCGCCGCGGACTCCACCCTCTCGTGA
The DNA here is from genome assembly GCF_003668895.1 of Corallococcus sp. AB045. Taxonomy (NCBI): domain Bacteria; kingdom Pseudomonadati; phylum Myxococcota; class Myxococcia; order Myxococcales; family Myxococcaceae; genus Corallococcus; species Corallococcus sp. AB045. Next base: position 9,851 of record NZ_RAWN01000059.1, on the reverse strand, counting down.
AACTCGTCAGCGAGCCGCACCTCCTCGGCCGCGCGCGACCGGGCCTGCTCGGCGGCCCACAGCGACAGCCAGGCCTCGGCGACGGTCAGCCGGCGGGCCAACAGCGCGGAGCGCGCCTCTTCCGACAACGTCCGGGTCTCCAGCCGCACGGCCTCCTTGCGCGCGGTGCCGAGGCCGGAGAGGTGGAACGGCTGGGCCACGCCGACGCGCAGGTCCAGTCCGCTCCCCGCCGCGGCTGAACGCCGCCAGCCGGGCTCCACCACGAGCTGCGGGTTGGACAGCGAAGAGACCCGGGACGCCTCGGTGCGCTGGGACACCACGGCGCGCGCGGCGGCGGCGGGAAGGGGGGCACGCTCCGCCAGCGCGAGCGCCTCCGCGAAGCTCATCGGAGTCGGTGCGGGCGAGGCGGCGAGCAGCAACGCGGTCAGGGCAACCACCATGCGAGGCACGGTAGAGACCCGTCGCGAGCGCATCCTGAGACGTCCGTGAGAGGAGTCTCAGAGAACGCCGGGCCCTGTATCGAGCACGTAGCCCTGCTTATGGCGTCCCGGCTTCTTCCCGCGAAGACGACGGGCCCGCTCCCTCGGTGGGAAGCGGGCCCGGTGTGAGGCATTGAAGAACCGGTCCGACGGCCGGACTACTTCTTGGGCTTGGGCGAGGTGGCCTTCAGCTCCAGCGCGACGGAGTCATCCCCCTCCAGCTGGAACTTCGCGCGCACGTTGGCGCCCTCCGGCAGGTCGCTCACCTTCGCCGGCTGGTCGTCCAGGGTCACCTTCGTCTTGTCGCGCACCTCCAGCTTCACCTCCGGCAGCGTGTCCTTGCGCGCCAGGGTGATGTCGTCTTTGTCCTTGGCCTTCACGGTGCCTTCCATGTTGAAGGCGTGCTTCTCCTTCCACACGCCCGTCTGCGCCGCCTCCTCCTTGGAGGTCTGCGCGCCCACGACGCTCTTCGCGGCGTCACCGATGGCGGGGCCCACCTGCTGGGCCTCGATGCCCGTGGACCGGCGACCGTGCTGACGCGAACTGGGCGCGCTCGGCCCCGGGTTCTCCGGCGTGCCGGTGGTTTCCTGCGCGAAGGCAGTCGTTCCCAGACACATCACTGCCGCGATGATGAGCTTCTTCATGGTCCCGCTCCCTTTCGTGGATGGATTTCGTGTCCTTGCTCAACGTTCAGACGGGCAGGCACAGCTGCTTCACGGTGGTGAGCAGCGCGGACAGGTCCAAAGGCTTGCGCAGGTAGCCCGCCACGCCCATGCCATCCACCGTGTCGCGCACGTCCAGGTCCGCGCTGGCCACCACCACCGGGATGTCCGAGCACGCGCGCTCGTGGCGCAGCGCCTCGCGGAACGCGACGCCGTCCATGCGCGGCATCATCAGGTCCAGGAGGATGAGCTGTGGCCGGGGCTCCGATGAGCGCAGCCGCTCCAGCGCCTCCAGCCCGTCCGCCGCCAGCTGCACTGCGTAGCCTTCCAGCTCCAGCGCGTCCTGGAGCGCATCCCGGATGTCCATGTCGTCGTCGACGACCAGCAACGTGTGATGGGCTTCCATCCCAATCCCCCTGCGAACCCTGGAGCGCCCGCACCGTCCCCCGAGCCGGAACGGCGGGTCCCCGCCTTCGCCAGGACGAATCTGTACCCGGGGTCAGGAGAGCGGAAGCTCATGTGTAGGCGTATGCCTACCAGTGAGCACATCCCCAGCAGGGGCTCGCCAGTCCGGTTGCCCGGCGGGAGGGGAGGGGAGGGGTGGGGGCCCTACTCGCAGCGGTCGCAGAGGCCGCGCAGCTGCACTTCCACGGCGCGCTGCGACACGGCGCGGGGGACGCCCCGGGCGGTGGTGAGGCGCACGGACTCCTCGGGGAGGCAGGCGACGGTGCCGCAGTCGGTGCAGGTGAAGTGGGGGTGGTTGTTGGTGTGCTCGGTGGCGCCGGCGCGCTTGAGCTCGAAGCGCCAGACGTGGTCGCCCAGGTCGGCGCGCACGACGAGTCCGGCCTCGGTGAGGTCGGTGAGGTTGCGGTAGATGGTGACGCGGTCGTAGCCCTCGCCGCCCAGCTCCTCCACCAGGTCCGCGTGGCTCATGGGGGCGGTGGCGGTCTCCAGCTTGCGCAGCACGGCCACGCGGGGGGCGGTGCTGCGCAGCCCCGCGGCGCGAATCCGATCCTGGAACCCGGTCAGCTTCTCCTGCGCCGTGACTTTCTTGGCACCCATGCGCGGTCGAATAACACACCCGCCGCGCCACGTCGCCCGCGCCCGTGCAAACGAAGTGTACCTGTAGCCCGGTTGTACCAGTGACGCGGCAGGCTAGCGGCGGGTCTCCCTGGTTCGTGGCCTTCCAACTTCCAACACTTCCAAAGGGTTGCCTTGACTCGGAGGCCCCTGTCACCAGACTGCGCCCTTTCCACACCCTGGTGGCGGGCCGTTGGGGTCCCGCCTCCCAGAACGACCTGTCGCCCGCGCCCGTCTTCCTCCTTCCGCCCCCAATGAAGCCCACCCTGTTGCTCGTCGAAGCCCCGGGCCCTCATCGGGAGCTCCTGTCCCTGGCGTTCCAGGGGCAGGGTTGGCGGGTGCTGCTGGCGGAGGGGGTGGAGCCGCTGGTGCAGGCGCTGCGCGAGTCCCCGCCGGTGCACCTGGTGCTGGCGGCGGGGGCGCTGCTGGCCTCGGCGGCGGGGCAGTTGGACGCGCTGCGTGAGGCGCTGACCGCGTCCGGGGCTTCCCTCTGGGCGGAGGCGCCGCCGGCCGAGCAGGACGCCCTGCGGCGGTCGGGCCTGCCGGTGGCGGGGGGCCTCGCGCCGGGAATGTCGCTGGGGGCCCGGGTGGACGCGGTGCGCCGGGCCCTGCCGCGGGAGGTGCGGGATGCGGAGGACCGCCGGGCCGGGCTGCGGGTGCTGGTGGCGGAGGACGACCCCGTCTACCGCAAGCTCCTGCAGCTGGCGCTGGCGCCCTTCCGCTTCGAGCTCATGGAAGCCGAGGACGGGATGTCCGCGCTGGAGCTGGCGCGGCGGCATCCGCCGGACATCGTGCTGGCGGACGTGCTGATGCCCCGGCTGGACGGCTTCCGGCTGTGCCTGGCCCTGCGCCAGGACCCCAAGCTCGCGCGCGTGCCGGTCATCCTCACGCACGCCACCGCGCCGGACGAGCTGGACCTGCGCATGGCCGCCAACGTGGGGGCCAACGGCTTCGTGCGGCGCGCGCAGGGGGATGACGAGCTGGTGGCCATGCTGCTGCGCGAGTCACTCGCGGAGGGGCCCCTGCCCGCGCCCGTGCCCGGCGAGCTGTCCACGGAGACGCACCTGTATTCGATGGTGCGCCAGCTGGAGCGACGGGTGGGACTGCTGGAGCAGGCCGAGCGCACCGCGCGCGAGAGCGAGGAGCGCTACCGGCTGGTGGTGTCCGGCTCCTATGACGGTGTGTGGGATTGGGACGTGCGCAACCAGCGCATGTACTGGAGCCCGCGCCTCCTGGAGATGCTGGGGCTCAAGCCGGAGGACTTTCCGGGGACCTCCGAGGCCTTCCTGGCGCGGGTGCACCCGGAGGACCGGGACGAGGTGGCGTCCGCGCTGGCGCGGCACCTGGAGCAGGGCACGCCCTACGACGTGTCCTTCCGGCTGAAGCACGAGGCCGGGGGCTACCGCTCGTGCGTGAGCCGGGGCCGGGCCATCCGCGACGCGCAGGGCCGGCCGGTGCGCATGGCGGGCATCATTGGCGACGTGACGGAGCAGCTGCGGCTGTACCGCGAGGCGCGCGAGGCGGTGCGCGTGCGGGACGAGTTCCTGGCGGTGGCCGCGCACGAATTGCGCACGCCCCTGGCCGCGCTGCGGCTGCGCGTGCAGGGCACGGCGGCGGCGCTGAAGCACGAGCGACAGGTGGCGCCGGAGCGGTTGGAGCGCGCGCTGGTGGCGGCGGACCGGCAGGTGCAGCGGCTGGCGGACCTGGTGGAGGGGCTGCTGGACGTGTCGCAGATGCAGGGCCACGCGCCCCGGCTGAACCTGGAGGACGTGGACCTGGGGCAGGTGGTGCGGGACGTGGTGCTGCGCTCGGAGGAGCTGGCGGCGCGCGCGGGGTGCCTGCTGGTGGTGCGCGACGTGGCGTCCGCGGTGGGCCACTGGGACGCGCTGCGGCTGGGGCAGGTGGTGACGCACCTGTTGGTGAACGCGGTGAAGTTCGGTCCGGGCAAGCCCGTGGAGCTGGAGGTCCGGGCGGACCGGGACACGGCCTGGCTGGTGGTGCGCGACCACGGCATCGGCATCGCGCCGGACCGGGTGGACGGCCTCTTCCGCCGCTTCGAGCGCGCGGTGCCCACGCGCAACTACGGTGGGTTGGGGCTGGGGCTGTATCGCCTGCATCGCATCGTGGAGGCGCACGGCGGCGAGGTGGCGGTGACGAGCACCCTGGGGCAGGGGGCGACGTTCCGGGTGCGGCTGCCTCGCGCGGGGCCTGTGGTGGCCCACGCCTGACGGCCGTCCGGGCGACCGGCGCCTCTGTCGGGTGCGCTACATCCGCGGGCCCTGGGACGCTTTTCACCCGGGCAGGAGGACGCACCTTCCCCGCATGGAAAAGCGACCCACCGTGCTGGTGCTCAACGGGAGCGAGGACCTCATCGAGGCGCTGGAGGAGGTGCTCGACGGGGCGGGCTTCCAGACGAAGGGCGTGCGCGTGCAGGACGTCATCCGCGGCCCCCTGGACTTCGCCACGCTGGTGAAGGTGACGGCGCCGGCGGTCATCGTCTACGACATCAGCGTGCCGTTTGATTTGAGCTGGCGCGCGTTCCAGAAGCTGGCCGCGAACCCGGCCGCCGCGGGCATCCCCTTCGTGCTCACCACCACCAACCGCGAGGGCGCGAAGGCGTACACCGGTCCGGATGTCATCGAGTTGCTGTTGAAACCCTATGATATCGACCAGTTCACCCGGGCGGTGGGCCAGGCCGCGAAGCGGGGGAGTGGCGTGGCAGGCGCACGGTGAAGGTGGTGCCTGCTTCCGGCAGGCTCGTCACGCTCACGGTGCCGCCGTGGGCGTGCACCACCTGCCGCACGATGAAGAGCCCCAGGCCGATGCTGCGGTTCGCGCGGTCTCCCTGGTGGGCGGTGCCGCGCTCCAGGGGGGCGAAGAGGCGCGGCAGCAGCTCCGGGGAGATGGGGGGGCCCTCGTTGTGGACCTCCAGCACCACCGTGTCCCCCGTCCCCTGGCTGCGCACCTGGATGGGGGCGGCCGGGTCGCCGTAGGTCAGCGCGTTGCCCAGCAGGTTGCTCACCACCTGGACGAGCCGGTCCGCGTCCCAGGTCCCCGCGCCGTCGCCCGTGGAGGTGACCTGGAAGACACGTCCGGGGGCGCGAGTCTGGGCCTCCTCGACGGCGGTCTCCACCAGGGCATGGAAGTCCGCGGCCTGGAGCTGGAGGGGGAAGTCGCCGTGGCGCACCTGGGTGAAGTCGAGCAGGTCGCGGATCATCCGCACGGCCCGTTCGGTGGCGGTGCGGATGCGGTGCACGCGCTGCTGCTGTGAGTCGTCGAGGTTCTCTCGCTCCAGGAGCAGCGAGGCGGACAGCAGGACGGAGGACAGCGGGCTGCGCAGGTCATGGCTCACGATGCCGATGAGCTGCCGCTCGAAGTCACCACGCTGGCGTGCCTCCTGCTCCAGCTGCTTCCGGGCGGTCACGTCCCGCAGGGCACCCACCACCTGGACGACGCGCGCATTCGCGTCGCGGACGATGAGGGCGTGCTCCTCCACCTCCCGCCAGGCGCCGTGCGTGTCGCGGAGCCGGTGGCTGCTGCGCCACACGTCGCCGCTTCCATCGAGGGCTTCGCGGAAGCCGCGCTGGACGGCGGCGAGGTCATCCGGATGGATGTGTCTCCGCCACCAGTCCAGGCGTGGCACGCGTGGCTCGTCCAGCGGGCCCAGCAGGTCGCGTCCGCCGCTGCTCCACTCCAGGGTGTCGGTCTGGGGGGTCCATTCCCAGATGGCGTCCTGGGTGGCGCGGGCGGCCAGCCGGAAGCGCTGTTCACTGTTCCAGGCGCGCAGCTCCGCGGCGCGGACCTCCACGAGCGTGCTCTCCGCCAGGGTGCGGCGCGCCTGCTCATCGGACAGGTCCTGGCGGCTGTCGTCGAGCTCCTTCGTCGCCTCGGTTTCGCGCCGGCGCTGCTGCCAGCTCCAGTGGACCAGCCCCAGGACGCGGGCGACCAACTCCTGGGGGCGGAAGGGCTTGAAGACGTAGTCATTGGCGCCCGCGCCCAGTCCTTCGATGACGTCCTCGGGGCGCTGGTGGGAGGTGAGCAGCAGGACGGGGATGCGGGCCGTGGCGGGGGTGCTCCGGACGAAGGCGCAGACCTCCAGGCCGGTGAGCCCGGGCGTCTCCCGGTCCAACACGAGCGCGTCCGGCAGCTGCTGGAAGCCCATCGCTTCCACCAGCGCGGCCCCGTCGGGGAACACGGTGACGTCACACGCGGAAGCGAGCGCCGCCTGCGTGGCCCGGGCTTCGGTGGGCGAGTCCTCCAACAGCCACACGGTGGGGCGTGCCGCCGGGTCGGGGCGTGTGGGGGGGGCAGAGGGCATCGGGCGATGGACGGGGTCCTAGTGCGTCCGTCAGACCCAAGTCTAGTGGCGGCGGGCAGCGGCCTCATGAGGGTTGGTTGCCCGGTAGACAGCCAGTCACGGTCGTTGATGCGCCAACACTTGGTGAAGCGGGTGTGCGCCGTATCCGCGGGCACTTCATGGAGCGCACGAGCGCGGCTCCTGTCACGACCTGTGTCGCTCCGCTTCCCGGAAGAACTGCGTGAGCGAGTGCGTCAGCAGCGACTGGCGGGATTCCATGTAGCGGCGTGCGCGGAGGAAGGGCAGCCAGACGCGCTGGCCGACACGCACCTGAGACTCTTCGGGGTTCTGTCGCGGAATCCAGGTCCCCCCCAGGTGCTTCACCAGGATGCCACCCAGATAGGCCCCCAGGGCCGGGGCGGTGTGCGAGTCGATGAGGTCCCGCTTGTAGCGCTCCGGGAAGTTCTCCCGCCAGAAGTAGAAGTCGAGGTCCGTGAGGGACTCGGGTGTCGCGTCGAAGATGCTGGGCACGTGGGTATGCAGGGCGGCCACGAGGCCTTCGGTCAGGTCGCTATCGCCGCTGTGGACCTGCGCTGGACTCGCTACGTCCGAGGGCAGGTCGGCCGGGAGCCACTCTTCCGGTTCGGGTGGCTGGAAGGCATTGAGTTCAGCGATCTTCCGCTGCCGTTCACTGATGGCGACCCTGTCCACCACCCGCGAAAGCAGAGGTGCCAGGTCCGGATGGAAGCGGGGCTCGACGGGGACGAGTGCTGCACTGCGCTCCCTCAGCGTGCGGAGCACCGTGTCGAAGTCGAGGTCCGGCCGCAGGTGGACGTGGGCACGGGCCTGGGCCACGCGCGCCTCGTCACTGGCGAAGTCCGCGGCGGTGGGCCACAGCACCAGCAGGACGGAGCCGTTGGGGAGTTCTTCCACGCGGTGGGCAGGCGTGGACAGCATCCGCTCGCGCCCGACGGAAGCGACCAGCTTCGGGCCGAAGACATTCAGCCAACAGACCTCGTAAATCTTGTCGAATCCGTCTCTTCGCGAGGTTCTTTGATCGCGGCCGAAGTCGGGAGCACCCGACATCTGGTCTTCGGCCAGGCTGTTGGCCATGGCATGGGTTGCAGGATGGCGGCTGGCCCAGGCACGGACCATCTCCGTGAACTTGTCGCAGATTTCCGCGTCCGCGAAGAGCGACATCGGCTGGACTGCAATCCATACATGCAGTCTTGGCGGGAGCGGCGGAAACCAAAGATCAAGCCCGATGTCCAAGGCTGGTGATTCCGTTCGATAGAGACCGATGGATGTACTGTTTTCGTTGCGCTCTTCCTTCAGGGTCTTCCAGACAGCGGTGCGGGAGTACTTTCTTTGTCGTTTGCCTTTGATGAGGTCTGGCATCCACTCCCCCGCGTATGTCTCGAGCGCATGGAAGAACGGCTCCAGTTCGACCCCCAAGTCCGCAAGGGGGTTGAAGGTGCCGTCGAACGAAAGCCGGAGCCTGTCCGTCGTGCCCAATTCATGGAATTCAAACGCCTTCATTGAGTCGATACCTCCACTCCTTGGGTTTTGGTCTCAACCTGTTCCACGGACGTTCTCCATACTCCCGGGTCGACAGGTTTCAGGTCGCCCCCCTCATAGATGAGATTGACCCTCCGGACCTGTGCCTCCATCTCCATTCCGGGGCGGCGAATGCTCAGCGCATCACCGTAGTACCTCAGGGCGTCTCGAGCATCCGCAGACATCTGTGCGGCGGGGGCGTTGCTCCTCGCTCCTCTTGCCCTCTAGGAAGATATTCATGAAATACAATCAAGGCTTTCAGGTGGAGTCGGTGCTCGACGTGCTTCGGCGCATCAATGAGAAGTACGAAGAGGGCTCAGCGGAGGATGAAGCACTGCGGATCGCGGCGGTCGCGCTGATCTACATCCAGGAAGGACGACGGCTGGACGAATACCGTGCGTTCTTCCGTTCGTTCGATACGCCCGCCATCGAGGATGTCGTCGTCGCGGGGACGTTCGAGACGCGTCAGGCTGCGGAAGAGTGGTTGGAGAGTGACAAGGGGCAGGATGGAGACCTCCTCAGAATCGCGGGGCAAGGGTTCCAGGTCATCCGGACTGGCGGAGGCCAGCAGTCACTCCTGCGGACCCCCTTGCCTGAAGAACTCATGAAGAAGTTCCCTCCGGGGCCGACGTAGGTGGCTCCGCTGGACGACCTGTCACATGCCGGGCTCCAAACCTCCGTGTCACGTCACCCCTATCTGTTAGGGTGTGATGCTGGAGGTTGCCCCTCGTGCTTACGCCCCGTCTGGTTGTCTGTCCAATCCTGCTGATGATGCTGGGCGCGGCGGTTCCGGCGTGGGCTGGGGCCTCCGGACCGCGAGTCACTCGGGAGCGGAAGCTGGTGGTGCGGGCGGAGGAGGCCACGACGCTGCACCTGCTGCGCGTCGCTCCCGGGACCGTCACCACCGTCGTGTTCAACGAGGACATCCTGCCCGCGTCCGTGGATACGAAGGCGCTGGCGCCGCTGTTCGGGCAACTGAAGGTGTACCCGGGCGTGATGGTGCTGCGCCCCGCCGTGGCCATGCCGGAGACGTCCCGACCGCTCATCACCGCGCGCTTCGCGGGAGAGGACGCACCCCGGCAGGTGTCCTTCCTGCTCGTCACCGACCCCAAGGAGGTGGACACCGTGGTGGAGGTGTCCCGCCACGCGCTGTCCGCCGAGGACCTGGGCGAGGAGCTGTCCCTGCTGCGGGGACGGTGCGTCGCCGCCGAGGCGGGGCTCGCCACCCTGCGTGCGCAGTGCGCCCAGACCGGACTGGCGGGGGCGGTGCTCACCGGAGCGCTGGGGCGGGAGCCGGTGTCGGTGGAGCGGCCTCCTACGGCCGTTGAAACGCCAGGCCTGGAGGTCGTGAGGAGTGCGCTTCTCTACCGCCACATCCAAACCCGGTTGATGGCCTTCACCCTGAGAAACTCACCCGGCTCCGCACTGTGGGTACCCGGCGTGGGACGGCTCATCCAGTTGGGGCCGGATGAGAAGGAGGGGCAGGTCATTCATCGTGAGATTCCCGTTCGGATGTTGGAGGACCGGCTGGCACCTGGCGCGAGCGGCCAGGTGGTCCTGGAATGGCATCTGCCAGAGGGCCTGGATCCCCAGGCTCGCTATGTGCTGGAGGTCTGGAATCAGGAAGGTGATCGCTCCGTGCGATGGAAAGGGCTGTCCCCGTGAGCAGTGAGTCACCAGAGCTGGGGCTTCGCCATGCGGAGGCGGTGCTGGGACGGGTCCTGCTCTCCCCCGAGTGGTTGCCGCCTGGAACCCGCGTGGACCGCTGGGAGGTGG
>NZ_RAWN01000058.1:0-50278 GCF_003668895.1 Corallococcus sp. AB045 | reverse complement strand
AACTGCTCTGGGTGCGCACCTTCTCCACCGTGGAGGCACTCCGACAGGCGCTGCTGGAGTGGGCCCACCGGTACAACGAGCACTGGCTGCTGGAGCGCCACCATTTCCGCTCGCCGAGTCAGGCCCGACGAGCGCTGATGCAGTCGAAGCAGGCGGCCTGATTACAACCAACCTGGTGTCTCAACAATTCGGTGCGGTACAGGCTGGAGCTGGGCGTGATGCACGAAACAGAATCCCGGACGCACGTGGCCACGACGGGGCTCCACGTCGCGCCCTATTTCTCCTTCATCTACGGCTCGGTGGGCCTGCGCCTGGGCATCCCGCTTTCCGCCGCGGAGGACCACCGGCCCCGGTATGGCTTCGAAGGGGCTGTCGTCCTGAGCTTGAAGCTTCCCGTGTTGTTGGGCGGGAGGACCGTCGCTCGCTTCCCCCATCTGTGAGTCGAGTGTGGCCGGCTCCGCGCGCTACTCCAGCTCCGAGTAGGCCTAAGGCTCTACCAGCGCATCCCCCCAGGCCAGGCGGTCTGGGCCTACGCCCTCCGCGGTGACCTGACGCAGCTCTGCGAGCCTGGCGCGCGCAGCCTCGGCGCTCAGTCCGAGGTGTCGCAAGAGCGCGTAGCCGAACATGCCCGTGCGGTGAATCCCCGCCGAGCAGTGGATGACCAGCTTGCCGCCGCCCTCGACGATGGCGCTCAGTTGGCGCAACACCTGCCTGAGCTCCTGGGTCCGCTCGGGGGCCGGGACCGCTCCGCCGTGAAACGGTACCCAAATCCAACCGAGGCCCGCTCGGGTCGCGGCCTCGCCAAGCTGGCGTGCGCCCTCGGTTTCCGCAAGCAGGGTGACGACGTGAGTCACCCCTTCGGCACGCAGCGTGGAGAAGTCCTTGAGCTTGGGTCGATGTGTCAGCGAGATCGCACCACCGCCAATGGAGACAAGGTGGACATCACTCATGGGGCAGTCCTCGTCACCGGGTGCCGGGAGCTGACAGCGCCGCCCAGCGCTTGACTTCGTCCGCAGTGGGCTTGAGGTCAACCACGATGAAGCGCTCCTCGTCATCATCGAAGTAGGTCTTCGCCGTGGCCTCCAGCAGGCTCCGGGCCAACACTTTCTCCAGGAGCATATTCCTGGGGTCGGTCGACTTGCCCAGGCTCCTACGAAAGGCCTTCTGCATGCGGGCAAGCTGCGGAGGTGGTGCGGGGGGCTCATCCCATTCGGTGTAAGAAGCGAGGTTCACTCCGTAGAGGTGGTGCTTTCGAGCGACGAAGTCGCTGCCCACCTCGACCGGCTCCGCGCGCTACTCCAGCTCCGAGTAGGCCTCTTCCAGACTCTCCAGGCTTTCGGCCACATCCTTGGCAGGGCATTTGGGGAGGTGGTCCACCAACTTGATGACCAACTCGTCCACCACCTCAAGGCTTACCTCACCCAGCTCGGTTTCACCCACCTCGACGAATTCAGTAGGCTCCCAGTCCAGGTAGATTCGAACCCGTTCGCTGCCGACCTTCTCCAGCACGAGCCGCGCGGCATCATCTGGATGCTCATAGACCCACTTCTTCTCGGAGGATTCGAGCCAGGGAAATACACTCGACCATGCCAGCGCGAAGTCTACTCCTGGCACGACGAACGAGGCCTTGCTGAAGTCACCTGATTCCGCGGCCTTCACATCCCCAAAAACATTGGGATGGGAACTCGTTCCGAGAAAAATGGCTGTCTGGAAAAGATGGTATCCCACCAGCAAGTCATCGGCTTCGGACGAGGTGCTCCGCTTGAGCTCTTCGTCAGACAAGACGCACTTCATCCACATTGTGATTCCTGTCCCCATTGGATGGCGGATCCCTTTGACCTGACCCTGAAGCTCCCCGTGCGGCTGGGCCGGGACACCGCCGTTCCCAGCTTCCACCAGTGAGTCTTCTCAGAGCGTCTTGACGTAACCCGAGACCTTCGGATTGCAGGCACTGACCTTCTTCAGCGCGGCCTCGGCTGCCTTCTTCTCCGAGTGGATGCTTGTCACGATGAACAGCCCCGGCGTCAGGCGCTTGTGCGGCGTGGTCTCGAGGACCAGGAAGCTGCTCGTACAGGCCTGCTCCAGCTGCGCGTTGTCGCGGGATGCGATGGCCTCCTGGACCGTCTTGAAGCTTCCGATGATGGCCGCGTAGCGCGCGGGCCGGTTCCGGAGCTCCTTCACCACTTTGCGGCCAGCGGCATCCCAGCGGTAGGCATCAATCTTCCACTGGTCTGGCTCGGCGGAGAGAAACGCATACTCCCTGTAGAAGCCCTCGACCGGTGAGCCCGGCGTCAGCGGGTATGGGCCGACGTGGGAACTCTCCGGACCCGCGAAGTTCTCATCCCCGTTCCAGGCTTCCGCCACCCCGCCGTCCTTGACCGCGTAGAGGCGGTGATGGCGATGGACATGTTCGAACCCGCCCTCCTGGGTGACGAGGAGTCCCCACTCCCCGGCCTCCAGTCGTACCGGCTGGACGGAGGTCGTGACGTTCTGTTCCTCCTCGCCGGAGGTCCAGCGCTCGGAGGACTCGGCTTGAATCCCGTACGCCATACCGGCGGGCAGCTTCGCCTTGCGCTTCCCGCCAGCCCCGTCGCTCAACTCGAGCTCGAGCTGGCAGGTATCGCCCGCCTTGCGGCAGCCCGTGGCGCGCAGGACGTACATCGCTTCGGTCGTCTCGCTCGCCTTGAAGCGCTTGAGCTCGAGACCTCCCTGCGTCGCGGGCTCGGCGCTGACCGCCCGCGGAACGCTCGCGCCCAGGAGCATGATGAATACCGAACCCAGCGCGGACCGACTTCCAAAGCCCATCTCTCCTGCCTCCCTGATTCCGACCGCAGTGTCCTCCACCTGAGAGTTTCACGCCGCCGTTCGGGCCTCCAGGGGGCATCCGAGGAGTACAGTGCCGCCCTTTGGGCGAGAGCGAGGGGATCTCATGGGCTGCTACGTGTTGGGTCTTCAGGAACTCGACCAGACGCAGGTCGCGATCGTGGGCGGCAAGGGCGCGCATCTGGGGGAGCTTTCGCGGATCGACGGCATCCGCGTGCCGGCTGGCTTCTGTGTGACGACCGACGCCTTCCAGCGGATCCTGGCGGAGGCGCCGTCAATCGACGGGCAGCTCCAGCAACTGTCGCGCCTGAAGCCGGACGACCGGGATCAACTCCGCGCGCTCAGCGCCGAGATCCGCCGGACCCTCGAAGGGACCGCCATCCCTGACGATGTGGCCGTGGCAATCACCCACGCGCACGCCAGTCTCGGTGAGCACGCCGCCTACGCCGTCCGTTCGAGCGCGACGGCGGAGGACCTGCCCACGGCCTCCTTCGCGGGCCAGCAGGACACGTACCTGAACGTCGTGGGGCCGGCGGCGATCCTCCAGCACGTCAGCCGGTGCTGGGCCTCGCTCTTCACCGAGCGGGCCGTCATCTACCGCCTGCGGAACGGCTTCGACCACCGCAAGGTCCGCATGGCGGTCGTCGTGCAACAGATGGTCTTCCCGCAGGCGGCCGGCATCCTGTTCACGGCCGACCCCATCACCTCCCACCGGAAGGTCGCCTCCGTGGAGGCAAACTTCGGCCTCGGTGAGGCCCTGGTCTCCGGTCTGGTGAACGCGGACTCCTACAAGGTGCGGGACGGCGAGGTCATCTCCAAGGCGATCGCCACCAAGCAACTGGCCATCCACGCCTTGCCGGCAGGCGGGACGCAGGAACAGGCGATCGATCCGGAGCGGCAGCAGCAGCCCGCGCTGACGGATGCGCAGGTCGTGCGGCTCGTGCAGCTGGGCCGGCGGATCGAAGCGCACTTCGGCCGTCCCCAGGACATCGAATGGTGCCTGGTCGATGACGCGTTCTTCTTCGTCCAGAGCCGGCCCATCACCACGCTGTTCCCCATCCCCGTGGCCAGCGACCAGGAGAACCACGTCTACGTCTCCGTCGGTCATCAGCAGATGATGACCGACGCCATGAAGCCGCTGGGGCTCTCCCTGTTCCAGCTGACGGCCTTGCGGCCGATGTTCGAGGCCGGCGGGAGGCTGTTCGTCGACATCACCCAGCTCCTGGCTTCACCGGCGGGCCGCGCGGTCCTCGTGGACGGCCTGGGGAAGAACGATCCGCTGATCAAGGATGCGCTGCAGACCCTCCTTGGACGCAGCGACTTCATCCGGCCACTCCCGGACGCGAGTCCCAGCAGGCCGCCGGCTGGCGGCGCACCCGCCCCGATCGCAACCGATCCGGCCATCGTCGACGAACTGATCGGCGGCAATCAGGCCTCCGTCGCCGCCTTGAAGCGCGACATCCAGACGAAGTCCGGGGCGGCGCTGTTCGACTTCATCCTGACGGACATCCAGGAGCTGAAGCGGCTCCTGTTCGAGCCGCGAAGTCATCAGGCGATCATGGCCGGGATGGAGGCCACCTGGTGGCTCAATGAGCAGCTGCAGGCGTGGCTGGGCGAGAAGAACGCGGCAGACACGCTCACGCAGTCCGTCCCCAACAACGTCACGTCGGAGATGGGGCTGGCGCTCCTGGAGGTCGCGGACGTGATCCGCCCGCATCCGGACGTGGTGGCCTACCTGCGGCAGGTCGAGGATGAAGGCTTCCTGGACGGGATGGACACGCTCGCGGGCGGCCGGGAAGCGCGAGACGCCATCCGCGCCTATCTCGACAAGTACGGCATGCGCTGCGTCGGCGAGATCGACATCACGAAGCCGCGTTGGAGCGAACGGCCCTCCACGCTCGTGCCCATCCTCCTGGGCAACATCCAGAACTTCGAACCGGGTGCCGGCGCGCGGCGCTTCGAGCAGGGACGTCAGGAGGCCTGGAAGAAGGAACAGGAGCTGCTGGAGCGCCTGCGGGCCTTGCCGGACGGGGAGGCGAAGGCTGAAGAGACGAAGCGGATGATCGACCGGGTCCGGACCTTCATGGGGTACCGGGAGTATCCGAAGTACGGCATCGTCAACCGGTACCTCGTCTACAAGCAGGCCCTGTTGGAAGAAGCCGGGCGCCTCGTGCAGGCCCACGTGCTTCGTGAAAAGGAAGACATCTTCTACCTCACGTTCCAGGAGCTCCACGACGTCGTGCGCACGAACCAGGCGGATGACCTGCTCATCCGTCAGCGCAAGGACGCGTTCCGGTCGTATCAAGCGCTCACGCCGCCCCGGGTGCTCACCTCGGATGGCGAGGTCATCGCCGGGGCATACCGGCGCGACGACCTGCCGGCGGGCGCGCTGGTCGGCCTGGCGGTTTCCGCGGGGACCATCGAGGGACGCGCCCGCGTCATCCTGGACATGGCGGAGGCCAGGCTCGAAGCAGGCGACATCCTGGTCACCTCCTTCACGGACCCGAGCTGGACGCCCTTGTTCGTGTCCATCAAGGGCCTGGTGACGGAGGTCGGCGGCCTGATGACCCACGGCGCGGTGATCGCACGGGAGTACGGCTTGCCAGCCGTCGTGGGCGTGGAGCAGGCCACCCGATTGATCCGGGACGGGCAGCGGATCCGCGTGCATGGGACGGACGGATACGTCGAGCTCCTGTCCTGGCCAGACGAGGCGCTCCGGCGGTGATCACCGGAGCGCCAGGGACGACTACTCGGCGACGTACACGAGGGTGTCCCCCTGGTAGAAGGGGCGGTAGCGGACGCCGCCGCACTGCTGGTAGGCGACGCCGCCCACCGTCGTGGCCGCGCAGCCCGCGGGGAGCGTCGTGACGGTGGCCGCGCCCGCCGGTGCCGCCACCACGGTCGTGTTGTTGCCGTAGACGGCGTCCTGACGGGCGGCCGTGCGTCTCGAGGTGCGCCGCGCCACCCGGCGCGACGTGCCGTAGTACTGGGCCAGGGCCACCTCCGGGAGCATGTCTCCCAGGAAGAAGAGCCCCAGCAACATCGCCGCCGCCCGCTGGCGGGGCTTGCGCGAGTGCGTTGTCATTTCGAGCCTCCTTGCTGCGCTCCGCCCTTCGAGTCCGGTGCGAGGAACGACACGCGCGTGGCATCGCGTGGGGGCGTGAACTGGAACTGGTCCGGGGTGAGCTGGGGCGACAGGTTCCACTCGGACAGAGTCACCGAGTACTGCGGCGCTCCCGGCAGGTCCCGCGAGGTGATGACGTACTTGAGCGGCAGGGGCCGCGGGCCGTCCTCGACCCACAGCTCCCAGTCCACGCCGTCGCGGTTGCGGAACGCCAGGTGATGCACGGGCACGCCGTTCACCTTGGCGCGGCCGAGGTATTTCCCGGAGCGCACGTCCTCGGTGAGCGCGGTGTAGGGATTGCTGACGAGCAGGTCACCCCCGGGCGCATCCAATCCGAGCTTCTGCGAGGCCATGTCCAACGTGGCATCCAGGGTGGAGGGGGCGGGCGTCGTCGCATACGCGTTGGCCTGCTCGCCGTGGACCGTGAGTCGCTGGCCGTCATAGAAGAGGTGGAGCCTGGCCAGGTCTCCGGCGCGGTCCACGCGGAGCCGGTTGGGCCGCTGCAGGCGCACGTCGCCCGCGCGCTGCAGTTGGATCTTCTGCCCCGAGTCGAGCACTTCATCGAGCGTCCCCTCGGTGCGGACGGAGAACTCCCGCTGCTCGGCCAGGAAGTCGCCCATCTGGCGCAGGATGCGCTGGGCCTGGGGATCGATCTTGGCCTCGGACTCGGTGCGCTCGGCGGTTGCCTGCTCCTGTTGCGCGCCCGCGAGCAGAGGTGTCGCTCCCAGGAGCAGGGCGAGCAGGGCCCCGCACCACCTCTTCCTCAAGCGTGCACTGCTACCTGTGTCTGTCATGAACCCCTCCTGTCCCCAGGACGTTGGGGACATGGCCGAGGGGCTCCAAGGCTCACCGGTTCAACCGCCGCGCTGTCTGGTGCCTTGCAAAAGGCCGTCACCGCGGACCGACATCAGTGGGAGGCGCCGGGGGGGCCCTTGCCATGCGGGGGCGCGTCGCCGCTGTCGTGGCGCACCTGGGCTGGCGTGCTCCGGATGGCCAACTCCTCCATGGTGGCGAAGGTGCGGAAGGCCCACCAGCCCAGGCTGAACCACGGAGGGGCTTCGAGCCTTCCTTTGACGGCCACATTCATCACGCCCGCCGCCGCGAAGCCCAGCGCCGTCAGCGCGCCCAGGTCCACGTGGCCCTCGGTGGCTCGTAGCAGCTCCACGTTGAGTCCCTTGATGAACGAGCTGGCCGCTCGCGCCACGCCGCTGCCCTCCTCGAGGGACCGCAGCAGGGCGTCCCCGTCGGGCAGTTCCTCTCCAGGGCGCACCACCGTGTCCACGCCGGTGCTCCGGCGCACCTCCTCCAGCAGTCGATCGACGTCTATTTCCTCGGGGTCGTGCATGCACAGCACGCTGCCGGTGAAGGGCCGCACCTGCACTTCGCTGATGCCCTCCACCAGCAGCAGGTCGTCCGCCAGCGACGTGGCCACCTTCCCGGCGCGCCGCAACCACGGCAGCCGCAGGCGCGTGCGCCCCGGTGACGTGTGGATGACGTGGATGCTCTTCTCCATGTGCGCTCCCTAGGCCCGGGCCTCATCCGCGGGCCGCGTGCGTTCGCCTCCGCGAGCCCTCGCTTTCGCTTCCGCCATCAGGTCCTCGATGTCCTCGTGCTTCATCGCGGCGCGCGCGATCACCATGTCGACGAAGTGGTAGGCCGCGGTGGCCACCTCCACGAGGAGCGGCCGCAGATGCTTGGTCACCAGCACGGTGCCCGCGCCCGCGCCGTAGCCCATGAGAAAGGAGGGGAGGTCGAACTTCATGAAGGTGTCTCCAGGGAAGAGGTTGTGTCCGTCACCCGCCGCGCCCGGCGCACCACCTGCGCGCCCCACGCGGGCGTCGCGCCCACCAGGGCCGGGAGCAACAGTCCCGCGGCCAGCCCGCCGAACGTCAGCGGCGTGGGCGCTGGAAGGCGCAATACCCGCCGCAGCGGCGGGAGGGTGAGCGCCGCCACGTGCAGGGCCGTGGCACCGCCGACGAAGGTGTAGATGCGCCACTCGCCGTCCGTGGGGATATGCCGCCGCGCCTCCCGGGGCGCGCGGCACACGGCCGAATAACCGAGCTGCACCGCGGTGAGCGTCCCGAACGCCAGCGGTGGTCCACCCAGTGCCATCCCCAGTGCTCCGACGCCCGCCATCAGCGCGCCGTCCCGCGCCACCCGCCGCACCGCCGGTCTCGTGAGCAGCGGCATCCCCGGTGGCGCCGGAGGCCGGTCGAGGATGGCCGGGTCTCCCGGCTCCAGCGCCAGGGCGATTCCCGGCAGCGTGTCCGTGAGGAGGTTGATCCACAGCAACTGCAGCGGCGAGAGCGGCTCCCGCAGCCCCAGCAGGCTCGCGCCCAACACCAGCGTCATCTCCGAGAGGTTGGTCGCGAAGAGGAAGCGCAGCGCCCGGCGCAGGTTGTCCTGGACGATGCGGCCTTCGCCCACCGCGGACATGATGCTGCGCAGGTCCTCGCTGGCCATCACCACATCCGCCACCGCGCGCGCCATGTCGCTGGAGCGCACGCCCACCGCCACGCCCACGTCCGCGGCCCGGAGCGCCGGGGCGTCGTTGATGCCGTCTCCCGCCATGGCGACGATGGCTCCCTGCGCGCGCAGGGCCTTCACCAGCTTCCGCTTGTCCTCCGGAGTCACACGCGCCAGCACCGCGGTGCGGGCGAGCCCGTCCGAAAGCGCCTCTCCCGACAGCTCGAGCAGCTCCGCCAGCTCATGCGGGGTGAGGGTGTCCCCCTCCAATCCCACCTGCCGGGCGACGGCCTCGGCCGTGCGGGGCTGGTCTCCCGTCAACACCACCGTGCGGATGCCCGCGCCTCGCGCCTGGCGCACCGACTCCGCCGCGCCCTCGCGGAGCGGGTCCCTCAGCCCCACGAAGCCGATGAAGGTGTACCCCTCCGTCGGCGCGGGGCCCGCGTCCCCGTCGAGCCGCCGCCAGGCCAGCGCCAGCACGCGCAGCCCGTCCGCCGCCAGCGCGTCGTTGCGCCTCGCCAGCCGCTTCCGCTGCTGTGCGTCCAGCGGCCCTTTCGAGTCCCGTTCGCAGATGGCCAGCACCTGCTCGGGAGCTCCCTTGATGAAGGCCACCGTGCCATCGCCGGGCGCATGGTGGACACTCAGCACGTAGTGGATGGCCTCGGAGCGCTCGCGGAGGTGGCGGCGAGGGAAGGCGCGGCGCAGCGCGGCCCCGTCCAGCCCCGCGGCGTGCGCGGCGGCCACCAGCGCCTTCTCCGTGGAGCTGCCGGACACCTCCAGCGTCGTGCCGCGGTGGTGGATGTCCACGTCGCTGTTGAGCAGTCCCAACGCCAGCGCCAGCGTGGGTGGATCCTCCAGCACGGCCTGGGGGCGCGGACGCAGCGAGGACAGCTCCAGGGGGCCCTCCCCCAGGTCCAGCACCTCCAGCCGCATCTCGTTGCGCGTGAGGGTGCCCGTCTTGTCCGCGCAGATGATGGTGACGCCTCCGAGCGCTTCGGCGGCCACCACGCGCCGCACCACCATGCCGCGCGCGTGCAGCCGCTGCATGGCGCGCAGCAGCGCCGCGGTCGCCACCAGGGGCAGGCCCTCGGGAAGCGCCGCCACGCCCAGCGCCACCGCGCCGCGCAGCACCTGGGGCCCGGAGCGGCCGTGGGCCAGGCCCGCCAGGGCGGACAGCGTCGCCGCGCCCACGGAGGCCGCCGCCACGCGCCGGTCCAACTGGCCCATCTTGCGCGTCAGCGGCGTGGACGGCGCGGACTCCTGCGCCACCAGCTCCCGCACGCGCGCCATCTCCGTGTCCGCGCCCGTGGCCACCACCAGGGCGCGCCCACGTCCCGAGGCCACCGCGGTTCCCGCGAACAACAGCGGCGTCCGCTCGGCCAGCGGCGCCCGCGCATCCACCGGCGCGGCCTGCTTGGGTTGCGGCTCGCTCTCGCCGGTGAGGGGAGCCTCGTCCGCGCAGAGCCGGTGCGCCTCCAGCACGCGCATGTCCGCGGGCAGCACGTCTCCGGCGCGCAGCAGCACCACGTCCCCGGGCACGAGCTCCGCCGCGGGCACCGTGAGGAGGACGCCGCCGCGCAGCACCTGTGCCGCACCCGCCTCCAGCTTCTGCCACGACGCGAGCAGCTCCTGGTTGCGGCGCTCGATGCGGTAGCCGATGCCCGCGTTGAGCCCCACCACCGTGAGGATGGCGGTCGCCTCCAGCCCGTCTCCCGCGAGCACCGAGGCCCCCGCCGAACCCAGCAGCAGCATCGTGGGCACGGTGGCCAGCTGCGAGCCCATCATGGCCAGGCGCGAGCGCGGTGCCTCCTCCTGCATGACATTGGGGCCAAAGCGCTTGAGCCGCCGGGCCGCCTCCTCGGTGGTGAGGCCCTGCTCCGTACCGTCCAGCCGGGCCAGCACCGCGTCCACGGTCATCGCATGCCACGGCTCCTGCTGTCCGCGCCGCGCGTGTTGCACCGGGCCGGCCTTGCGCGGCGTGGTTCCTTGGGCGGTCTGTGTGTCGGGCTCCTGGCGCAGCCGGGCCAGCAGCGGGGCCTGCGGCGCGTAGCGCACCAGCAGCCGTCCCGTGCGGGGTTCCGCGCTCACGTCCACGACGCCGGGCCAGGTGGCGAAGGTTCGCTCCAGCCGCCTGCCGAGGAAGGCATTCCACCGCAGGTCGGGGACCTCCAGGCGCAGCCTGCGCGCCGCGGTCGAGTGGCGCACCACCCGCGCGGGTGCGCACTGCCCGTCCATGAGGAACACCACCATTAGCGACCCCCTGACCGGGTCTCAGAGAGGTGGGGATGGTGGCCCGCCGGAACAAGTCAGCCCGGCGGGCCAGCGAAAGCCGCGGGGGCGACACCGTGCGCGGGTCGTTTCACCGGTCAACACCCGGTCCACCCTCGCGCTGGATACCTATGGGTCCCGGGCGGATTCACCGGTGAAGAGTGCGAAGTCGGGCCCGCTGTAAGCCAACTGCGTCAAGCTCTGAAGGAGTGAAGCCATGCGTCTCAATGGCGCCATCCGTGACAGTTCAATCTCGTAGGTCTTGTCGAACCAGCGCCAGGGAGTGGCGTGGGCGTGCTTGACGACAAGCTCGCCCATGCTCTTTCCTCACGACATGAAGACGCCTCTCTCCTTGCTCGTGAGTGCCGCGTTCACCCTTGCCTCTGTCCCCGCGCTCGCCCAGGACCGCGCGGATGATTTGCTCAGCGGCAGGCCTCCCCCCACGGGCACCGGGATGCTCGTCACAGGCAGCATCTTGTCCGGCGTGGCCGCGGTGAACCTGCTCTCCTCGCCTCTCTGCAAGACGAGCCTGATTCCTCGCGACACGCAGGATGTCTGTCTTGGGTCCTCCCTGGTGATTGGCGGCGTCCTCGCGGCCGTGGGGCTCCCGCTCCTGTTCGTGGGCATCAGCCGCCACAACACCTACGTCGAATGGAAGCGGCAACACCGCGCCATCTCGTTGCTCACCGACGTTGGCGTCGCGCCGACTCCAGGGGGAGCCGCGCTCACGTGGAGCGCCTCGTTCTGAAGGCTCAACCGGAGCGGCGGCGCCGCGACTTCGCCCGGCGCTGCGGCGCCTTCTCGCGCTGCGGTGCCTTGACGGCCTCGGGCGTCCGGGCGAGGTGGCGCACCTGGTAGAGGCTCAGCAGCATCATCGTCACCGCGCGCGACGCGTCCGGGGCAGGGGACGCTTCAGCCGCCGCGTCCTTCGGGACATGGGGGAGCCAGGACTCCTCCAGCCGGATCCGGAGCCGGAGGCGCTCCCCGGTGATGCGCAGCCGCTGAAGCTTCGCACCGGGCGGAAGGCGCACCGCCTCCCGGGCCCGGTCCAATGACAGCGCCGCGAGCCGCGGGTGCCGCTTCGCCTTCACGCGCAGCCGGGCGTCCAGGAACAGGGTGTCGTACTCCTTGGTCTTCTTGCGGCGCCGGGGCCCGTTGGGTCCCGGGTCGCTGACCTTGTTCCTGCGGCGCTCCACCGCGCTCAGCCGCAGGTGCGCGCCATCCGCCAGCCGCGTCTCCAGCGTGAGCCACGGGTCCAGCACATCCGACACGGCCTTCGAAAGGAGCTTCAGGTCATAGAAGCTCGAACCCGGCCCCTCGGGACGCGGGTCGGGACGAAGCCGCAGGCGCACGGGCGTCTTGGGTGCGAGGTCGTCCTTGAGGCGCAGGAGCACCCGGCGGACCAGCTCTGGCCGGCGGTCCAGCGCATCGCCAGGATGGCCCTCGGCGTGGAAGCGTCTGGGAAGCAGACTGCGAAACCACAGCACGATGCCCAGCCCGACCGCGAGGGTTCCCGCCACGACATCCAGGGGGCCGTCGGCGGTGCCGGCAACCCATAGGAGCAGGAGGAAGACCCCGATCCTCGACAGGGAGATCAGCCGGTGCCCCACGCGGCTCCGGAAGCGGCGGGCCTTCTGGATGGACGGGAGCGCCGCCAGGGCATCCATCACCCCTGGCAGGGGAGCCTCGAGCTCCAGGGCCTGCGACTTCGGGTGGATGCCTTCAACGGATGCCACGCGGCCCTCCTGCTTGCACGGGCGTGTTCGGGAGCGGGCATGCTAGCCGTCGCGGCGAGACATTCCACGTGGCGGGAAGGTCCGCCTCGCAGAACACACAGACGAACCAGGCCTCCTTCACGAGGTTGATTTCGCCGCACTGCGTGCAGCGCCGGAAGACGGCCTCGTGCGTGAAGCCAGCGGGGGGACTCAGCCCCGCGTTCGTGAGGGCCCATTCGACGGCGGCCCAGCAGGTCGTGTCCGGGCAATACCCCGTCGACTGATTCGAGACTTCCGTCACGAAGGGAGCCGGGCTCCCTCGTTGGAAACGGATCTCTCCGGCTGCCAGCACTTCTTCGCCCCCCGCGCATGCAACGTGCTCGGCGCGTCGTGGGGCCAGCCGCAGGCGTCCCTGGAGGTCGACGACGTATGTAGCCCCTTCGACGAGGGCGTCTGGCGTCGCATCGAGCCACGCCTCGACGTCGCGTGGTGCCACGATGGGAAATCCCACCGGGGCGTTCTCGACGGCGAGGCGTATCGCCTCCGGACCGATGTAGGAGTAGGCGTGTAGTTGCATGCCTGCTCCTCTACGGCCGAAAGGGCGTCGGCTGACTCACATCCCCGGGACGGCCGCTCGGAACTCTCGCAGGCTCATCTCCAGGTCCCCTCCCGCCGCATCTCCAGGGGGAGGGCACTTTCGGGCCGGGCCATGAAGGACTCCACGCCCTGCAGGACGGCACGGCACAGCTCGTCGGACGCCACTTCACCCAACGACGCCGTGCCGCACTGGATGGCGATGCGGCCCTTCTTCGCCCGTTTGAAGCGCAGGCTGAAGGATGAGTCCGCGCCCACGAAGCGGTGGTCCGTCGCGCCGCCCACCACCAGCGCCTTGAGCCCTCCGCGCAGGTCCGCGAACGCGATGACGAGCATCATGCCTGGTCCGGGGACCTGCCCTTGGAGGTGCAGGTCCCCGCGTCGCTCGTGAAGGTCATGTGCCCCAGGTCGAAGCCCGAGCGGTCGGGGGCCTGGGAGCTCTACGATCCGGCCACGGGCGCCTGGGCCGTGTCAGGCGCCATGTCCACGCCGCGCTACAACCAGGCGACCACCGCGCTCAGCACGGGCGACATCCTGGTCGCGGGCGGTTACCTGAGCCCCAGCGCGCAGAACACCACGGTGGAGCTGTACCGCCCGTGACGTGAGGCGGGGACTCACCGCCGCCTTTGACGGGGGGGAGTCCTTGGTGCGTCTGTCCCTCGGCCTCAAGAGGTCTGGGCGCTTGAAGCGCAGCCTGGCCGCTGGAGGCCGGCGGCCCTTGCCTGCGCCGGGCCTCGTCGCGAGCTTGAACCATGAGTGTCAGAGGAGCTTCGCGATGGAACTCACACCTCAAGCAGTAGCCATCCCCAAATCGACCGAGCACCTTGAGAAGGGGAAGTACGGCCCCATCTTTCCGAAGACTCCCGCCTGTTACGGCTTCACCATCGTCGCCAACGTCAAACCGGGGCGCGCCGATACGATGCGCGGCTACGGTCAGCGATTGGCCGAGTCCCTGAAGACCGAGCCCCACCTGCTGGCGCCGCTCAAGCTCCACTACCTGCGCTGGGTGCTCTTCGATAACGACACCCGGTTCATGTACCAGGGCATCTTCGATACCGATTTCGACAAATACACCGAGGACGCGGTCGTCATCTTCACGCGCTCCGGCATCAACACGGCCTTCGAGAACCTCGAGGGTTTTCCCATGGACTGGAAGACCAACACGCAGGCGTTCATCCAGTTCATCCGGGACCACCAGTGCACCAGCTTCCTGGAGTACGGCGAGTATCCGTTCTTCACGAGCGATGAGATCAAGAAGGCCCTGAAGCTCAAGGCCGCGTTCTCCGAGATGATCGAGCAGATGCAGTAGGACCGCAGCGAGAAGGGCCTGTCATGAGCACCCAGCCCGCACGGACGTACAACCAGGACCACGCGCCCCGGCGATATGCGAAGGGGCATCGGCGCGTCAGCGTCTACACGTCCTGGAGCTACCCCGGAGAGGCCAATCGGGATCCGACCGAAATGGACAATCGGTTCTCGACGATGACCGAGGTCCGCCGGGTGCTCTGGCCCACGTATGAGTCCCCGCAGTGGGCGGACCCGCGGAGGTTCCAGCAGGGCATCTCCGGCTCGCTGGAGCTCTTCTTCTGGGCATGGGTGCGGTTCCAGAAGGTCGTCGAGGAGGCCACCGGGTACGCGGTCCCCATGTTCCAGCGGGTGGATCAGGCGGGCTTCACCCTGCCGCTCGACGAGCGGGTCCTCGCCGACGCGGACACGCTGCTCGTCTTCAGCCTGGACCACAACGTCACCGAGCAGGTGGCGGCTCCGGAGGAGCTCGAAGCGCTCCGCGCGTTCCTCGCGCGCGAAGGCACCTGCCTGGTGATAGGCCCCCACCATGATGTCGGGCACTCGGAGGACATGCAGGAGCGTGCCCTCGAGTACGCCCACCATGGCGACGCGCTGGTGCCTCGCCAGCAGCGCTTTGGCAGTTATGCGCGCTCGTTGATGCAGGGGCTGGGAATCCCCGTCGAGAATCGCTGGGGCCTCCGCCCGGCCGTCATCGAGGGAACGAGCCGGAGTGTCCCGCTGACGGTGCGCGAGGACCTGGACACCCGCGGCTGGCTCAACGGGGTCCAGAACTTCAACTTCCACATGCACCTGCCGCATTACGCGGTCACGACGGACGACGCCCGTTCGGTTCGCGTCCTGGCGACGCAGCCCATTGATCTGACCCGGCCCCATCCCTTCACGAACGCGGGGAACACCGAGTTCAACGCCCTGGTGTGGATGCCGCCTGGCGACGGCAGGGCCGGTGACGTGCTGGTGGCGGACTCCACCATCTTCAGCACCCTGTTCGGGGCGGACGAGAGCCTCGAGCGCTTCTGGAAGAACCTGGCCACCGGCCACTGACATGCTCGAACTGGACGACATCCAGAGCGGAGTGCTCCGGCCCCGGCCCACGCCGTATGTCGCGACCTACATCCTCCTGCGCATCGACTACCGGAGGGCAGGGCGGGAGCTGATGCGCCGGCTTCTCCCGGTGGTGTCCTCGGCCGCGCATCCGGAGCGTCCGGCCGCCGAATGCTGGGTCAGCGTCTCGCTCACGTATTCCGGGCTCGAGGCGCTGGGCGTGCCAGGGGACTCCCTGGACAGCTTCGCGTGGGAGTTCCGGCAGGGGATGGCGGCCCGGGCGAGGGCGCTGGGGGACGAAGGGGAGAGCAGCCCCGAGCATTGGGAATCGCCGCTGGGAACTCCAGACGTCCATGTCGTGCTGACGATGCTCTCACCGGACCAGGCCCGGCTCGCTGCCGCGCTGGAGCGCGCGGGCGGGGCCCTGCGGGAACTGGGCGGCGTCCAGGCCCTCTGGCGTCAGGACTGCCACGCGCTCAGCACGGAGCGTGAGCCGTTCGGGTTCAGGGATGGCATCAGCCATCCGGCCGTCGAGGGAAGCGGCATTCCAGGAAGCAACCCCCACGAGGTGCCGCTCAAGGCAGGTGAGTTCGTCCTGGGCTACCCCGACGAGACAGGCACCCTGCCACCCATGCCCCAGCCCGACGTCCTGGGCCGCAATGGGACGTACATCGTCTTCCGCAAACTCCATCAGCGGGTGGCCGCGTTCCGGCAGTACCTGAAGCAAAGCGCGAGCAGGCCCGAGGACGAGGAGCTGCTGGCGGCGAAGATGATGGGGAGGTGGCGCAGCGGCGCGCCCCTGGCGCTGTGCCCGCACCATGACGATGCCTCCCTGGGCGCCGACCCCCGGCGCAACAATGACTTCCACTACGCGGACGACCCGACCGGCTACAAGACACCTCCCGGGTCACACGCCCGGCGCGCGAACCCCCGTGACGCGTCCGTCGCGGGAGTGGTGAGACTCCACCGGATGATCCGGCGCGGAACCGCCTACGGGTCCGAGCTTCCCGAAGGCGTCCTCGAGGATGACGGAGCCGACCGGGGGTTGATGTTCGCCTTCATCGGCTCGCACCTCGGACGGCAGTTCGAGTTCGTGCAATCCGAGTGGATCAACGGCGGTGAGTTCCTGGGGTTGGGGGAGGCGAAGGATCCGCTCGTTGGCGCCCACGACGGAACCGGGGAGTTCGCCTATCCCAGGCGGCCCATCCCCCGGTGTCTCAAAGGCCTGTCGCGGTTCGTGGTCACCCGAGGAGGCGAGTACGGGTTCATGCCCGGCCTGCGCGCCCTGCAATGGCTGGCGGACCTGCGGTCCTGAACGCCCGGTGAATCACTTCTCCAGGTCGCCGACGATCTTCTGGAAGGGCGACGGCTGGCCGGACAGCTTCTGGAAGAAGTTCCGGGCGTCGGTGCCTTCGTCGTAGTTCTTGAAGGCCTGGTCGTTGCTGTTCTTCCCGTCGGGCTTCAGGCCCGAGTAGTCCTGGCGGGAGGGCAGGCCGTGCTCGGCGCGGATGGCGTTCTCGGACGGGGCCCAGTTGTTCTTCGTGTGCGGGGTGGGGCGCAGGCCAATGGTCTCGAACTCCTCCGAGAGGCGGAGGCGGTTGTCCACGGTGGACTTCATGTTGTCCGAGTGCGCCGGGTGCTGCTTGAAGACGTCCGCGTTGCTGTGCTTGCTGGCGGCCAGGGGGCTCACCTGGAGGCCGTTGGACGCGCGCCAGGCGTGGACGGACTCGTGGCCCAGGCTGTTGAAGCGCTGGCCGCCGCCGTTCTCGTTGTACTTGATGTCGCTGGCCGTGCCGGCGCCGGGCTGACCGTCGAAGCGGTACGCCGGGCGGGTGGACGACAGGGTGCCGTCGTTGCGCGGCACATGCGAGTTGGGCATCGCCGAGTTGCGGCCCGAGTAGATGTCCATCGCCGTCAGCGGCTTGCTCTGCATGCCCGTGGCGCCGGGGTTCACGGCCTGGGTGCGGCCGTTGATGTCATTCAGCATCTGGTTGCCCACGGGCTTGCTCGTGAGGCGGTTGGTGGAGTTGCGCACGTCCTGCGTGAAGTCCGCGAACTGCGCGCCGGACTGGCCGCTGTCACGGCGGGTCCGGATGCCCTGGAGCTTGGGGTCCACCACGCCGTAGTCCGTGGGCTTGAGGTTGTTCTTGCCCGCCTGCAGCTCCGCGGGAGACGCCACCGGCTTCGGCTTCGCGGTCTCGGGCTTCGCCGGCACGCTGCCGCTGCGGGGGCGGGAGGTGGAGCTGGAGCCGAACGACGAAGAGGGCTTGGAGAACGAAGAGGAGCGCAGCTTCATGGGAAGGCCTCGGGAGTGGAGTGCAGCGACGGACCACCCCTAGTGCACCCCGCGTGCCCACCGTTTCACGGCCCTTCGCTTCGTGATTCCAGGAGGTTACGTCGAAGTGGAGGCCCCGCCCTGGTGACTGGCGTCGGAGGCCTGATGTCTCCAGACATCAGGCCCCGACCCTCCACTGTCAGTTCGCGGGCCCGATGTAGATCTGCTTCACGACCTGCGTCTGGTTTCCCGCCGCATCCGTGGCGGTCACCAGCAGCGGGACGAAGCCCCGGTTGACCAGGTCCACCGTGTGGGTGACCGTGCCCGTGCCGCTGTCCACCGTGCTGGTCTCCAGCCACTGGGTCGTCACGCGCGTGGGCGTGGCGTCCTGGATGGAGGAGGTGACGACCACCAGGGGACTGGAGAGCGTCTCATCCTCCCGAGGCGAGACGATGGTGACGACGGGAGGCGTGAGGTCCACCGACACCGTCATCTGCTTGCGCGTGACGGCACCGCTCGCATCGGTGGCGGTCAGCTCCACGACATGGGTGCCTTCCACGAGGTCGAGGAAGGTGAGGACAAAACCCCCGCTGAAGTCCGGCGTCACGGGGATGGGCTGGCCCCCGTCCACCGTGAAGGAGGCCTGGGTGATGGACGCGCCACCAGCACGAGGCGTGCTCCAGCCGCAGGCCATGAGGGTCGTCTCCTGCGTGTAGCGCGGCAGGTTGCACATCGTGACGTTGGGCCCATCGTCCGGCGGCTCCTGCACTGTGACGTGGAAGCCGCACGTGGAGGTATTTCCAGCGGCGTCCCGGGCATCCACCACCGTCAGCGTCTGGCCCACGGGGAACAGGCTCCCGGACGCGGGCCGGTAGCTCACTGTGACGTCCGACACCGCGTCGGTGGCGGTGGCCGCCGGATAGCTGACCGTGGCACCTGCGGCACTGGCCGCCACCACCGTCACGTCCTGGGGACAGGTGAGCGCGGGCGCGGTGGTGTCCACCACCGCGACGGTGAAGCCGCAGGCCGCGGTATTGCCCGCCTCATCGCGGGCCGTGGCCGTTACGGTCGTCTGACCCAGCGCGAACAGGCCGCCGCGCGCGGGGCTGTAGCTCACCTCCGGCGCCGGCGTGACGTCGTCCGTGGCCACGGCGTCGGGCCAGGTCGCGGTGGCACCCGCACCGCTCGTGGCCTCCACGGTGACGGCCGGAGGACAGGTCACGGACGGCGGCGTCGTGTCGTCGATGCCCTCCCCAACCCTCCACAGCTCGGTGCCGGTGAGCCCGTCATCGGCGGTGAAGTACAGCACGCCTCCGCTGACGGTCAGCTGATCCGGTACCGACGATTCCGGTCCCTCCCGGAGGTCCGCCACCCGCCGGGTGCCCTCCGGGGTGCCATCGGTCACCCACAGCTCGCGGCCGGTGGTCCCGTCATCCGCCGTGAAGTAGATGAGGTCCCCGAACACCGTGAGCTTCTCGGGCGAGGAGCCCTGCGCGCCGGGACGGATGTCCTTCACGAACTCCACCGCCTGTGCGCCATCCGTCCGCCACAGCTCCGCCCCGAACGTGCCTTCGTCCGCGACGAAGTACAGCCAGGGCCCCACGGACAGCCACTGCTTCGGCCACGCGTCGCTAAACCACTTACTCGGCAGCGACAGGAGGCGCACGGTCCCCTCGGACGTGCCATCCGTCCGCCACAGCATGGGCACCCCGTTCTCCGAGGTGGTGAAGTACAGGCCTCCCTGTCCGGGCGTCAGGTAGTCGTAGCTGTACTCGAAGGGGCGGACGGTCCCCGTCGGCACGACGTCCGTGACCTTCACCGTCCCGGCCTCGGTGCCGTCGGTCCGGTGGATGAAGGGAACGCCTGTGTCGTCGTAGGCCACGAAGTAGAGCAGGCCCTCGTAGGGCGTGAGGTCACTGGGGACAGAGGGTGCATTTCCCGACCGGATGTCCTTCACGCGCACGGTCCCGTTCGGCGTGCCGTCCGTCTTCCACAACTCCATGTCGCCCGTGCCCTCAAAGGGCGTGAAGAAGAGCGTCCCATTGAACGGGGTGAGGCTCTGGGGCGCGGAGCCGCCCGGCCCCGGAATGAGATCCAGGACGAGCGTGGT
Source organism: Corallococcus sp. AB045 (assembly GCF_003668895.1). Classification (NCBI taxonomy): domain Bacteria; kingdom Pseudomonadati; phylum Myxococcota; class Myxococcia; order Myxococcales; family Myxococcaceae; genus Corallococcus; species Corallococcus sp. AB045. The sequence continues at coordinate 30,554 of NZ_RAWN01000058.1, read as the reverse complement.
GCCCGCTTCCGTCCCGTCGCTCCGCCACAGCTCCACGCCCGTCGTCCCGTCATTGGCCCGGAAGTAGAACGTCCCGTCCCCCATCCCCACGAAGCCATCCGGCGCGACGCCGTTCGTCGGCCCGGGGAGGATGTCCTTGAGCAGGCGCGTGCCTTCCGCGGTGCCATCGGTAATCCAGGCCTCGGGGCCGGAGACACCGTCGTTGGTGCTGTAGACCGCCTTGTCGCCCACATTCCACATGAAGCCACCGGAGGACTTCTGGCCCGGCGCGATGTCCTTGATGAGCACCGTGCTCCCGGGCGTGCCCCGGCTCTTCCACGGCTCGAAGCCGGACTCCAGCGTGTTGGCGCTAAGGAAGAGCGTGCCGTCGACGTCCACCAGGGTCACCGGTCGCGAGCTGTTGACCGGCGACGTCCTGAGGTTGCGCACCAACCGGGTGCCCGCCGCCGTGCCATCCGTCCGCCACAGCTCGCGGCCCCAGAGGCCATCATCCGCGGAGAACCACGCGAAGCCGTCTCCGGCCGTGGCCGCGGTCGGGCCGGAGCCGGCCGCGCCGGGCCAGATGTCCTGGACCAGCACCGTGCCCGCTTCCGTCCCATCGCTCTTCCACAGCTCCTTCCCGTGGACGTCATCCTGCGCGGAGAACAGCAGCACCCCGTCCAGGTCCACCAGGGGCACGGGCGAAGCGCTTCCAGCGCCGGGCAGGACGTCCCGGACCAGCACGGTGCCCGCTTCCGTCCCGTCGCTCGTCCACAGCTCCGTCCCGTGGACGGCATCGGTGGCGCTGAAGAAGAGCCTTCCCCCCGAAGTCATCAGGTTCGAAGGATTGGAGCCCGTCGCGCCCGGGGAGATGTCCTTGAGGCGCCGTGTGCCGTCGGGCGTCCCGTCCGTCACCCACGGCTCCTGGCCGGACGTGCCGTCGTCCGCGGTGAAGAAGACGCGCGAGCCCAGTGCCACCAGGGAAGTGGGCCGGGAGCCTCCTGCTCCCGGTTGGATGTCCTTGATCATGAAGGTGCCCGGGGCTACCCCGTTGCTCCGCCACAGCTCCAGGCCGTGGGTGCCATTGTCCAGCGTGACGTAGAGCACTCCATTCAGCACCACCGACGCTTGCACGGAGATGCTCGAGTCCGGCCCCGGGCGGACGTCCTTCACCAGCGAGGTGCCGAACGCGGTGCCATCGCTTCGCCACAGCTCATAGCCCGTGGTGCCGTTGTTGGCGAAGAACAGCAGCGTGCCATTCACGTTGCGCAGCCCGGAACTCAAGGCGCCGGAATTACTCCCCGGGAAGATGTCCTTCACCAGCACGGTGCCGTTCGGCGTGCCGTCGCTCTTCCAAAGCTCCTGGCCGGTGGTGTCACCGTTGGCGACGAAGAACAGCGTTTCATTCACCGCCGTCAACGCCGAGGGCCGGGAGTCGGTCCAGACGTTGAGGTCCTTCACGAAGACCGTGCCGCCCGCGGTCCCGTTGCTCTTCCACAGCTCACCCGTCGAGAAGAAGACCGTGTTTCCCACGCGGGTCAGGTTCTGGGGCTCGCTGGAGAACCCCTGCGACCCCGCGCTGTTCACGCGCGTCGTCCCGCCCTCGGACCCGTCGCTCGTCCACAGCTCGTAGTTGGACGCCGGTCCGCCGGAGGACGTGAAGACCACCGAGTTTCCCAGGCGCACCGGGTTGTTGGGAGAGGCGCCGGAGTCTCCAGGCCGGAAGTCCTTCACCAGCGAAACCGGCGCCTCCAGGCGCTGGCGGGTGGAGACCGGTACGGGCGCGGCCTCCTCCTGCGTTCGTGTCTCGCCGCATCCCGCCCCGACCAGCACCGCCAGACTCCATCCCCACCGCCAAAGACATCCATTCCGCATGGGTTTGTGTTCCCCCTGGACGCGGCCGGACGGCCTCCAAGAGCCAATACTGACCGCGCCTGGACCCATCTACTCCAAATGTTGACTTCAGGACAATGCCACCCGAAAGACCAGACAAGCGCGTTATCATGGATTGTCTGATTGTTTTGGTTTGCCCATGGAATACGAAGGCGCGGGGAGGAACAAGGGGTCCTCCCCGCGCCCAGCGTCACCACTGGCTGTTACCGGATGGTCCAGGCCACGGTGCCGCTGCAGCTGCTGCTCGAGTAGCAGCCAGCACGGAGCTGGTAGCTCCCGCTGCCGCCCGCGGGCACCGTGTAGACGAAGTTCGAACCCACGCCACCGCATGCGTCATCGTTGAAGGTCACCTGCGTGCCGCTCGGACCGTAGAGCCGCAGATAGGTGTCACCGGAGAAGCTCGAGCCCGTCACACCGCAGGTTCCCAGCGTGAGGACCTGGCCCGCCGTCAAGCTGAGGGTCTGGTTCACCGTGCTTACCGTGGCGCTGCTGGTGTTGCTCGCGCTGTACTGGAGGGGCCCGGAGCCCGGCGCCGCGCTGAGCGTCCAGGCCACGGTGCCCGTGCAGCGGGTGCTCGCGGAGCAGCCTGCGCGGAGCTGGTAGTTGCCGCCGGCGCCCGCCGGCACCGTGTAGACGAAGCTCGAGCCCGCACCACCACACGCGTTGTCGCTGAAGGCCACCTGTGTGCCATTCGGGTTGTAGAGGCGCAGGTAGGTGTCACCGGTGAACGTTGAGCCCGCCACGCCGCAGGTTCCCACCGTGAAGGTCTGTCCCGCCGTCATCGCGATGGTCTGGTTGGCCGTGCCCGTCGTCGCATCGCTCGTGTTGCTCGCGCTGTAGCTGAAGGGGCTGTAGTTGGGGAAGGGCGGATACTGCACCGTCACCATCACGGACGCGCTGGAGGTGACATTGCCCGCGGCGTCATATGCCTTGGCGGATACCGAGTGGAGCCCGGCGGTGGTGTAGATGTACCAGGGCACCGAGAAGGGCGCGGTGGTGCTGGTGCCGGCCGGCATCCCGTCCAGGAAGAACTCGACCCGGGCCACCCCGACATCGTCGCTGGCCGAAGCCGTGACGATGTACGACGTCTCGCGCAGGAGGATGTCGTTCGGCGCGGGGTAGGTGATGGAGACCGTGGGCGCGATGAAATCATTGTTCAGGGTCACATTCAGGCTGGTGCTGCCCACGTTCCCCGCGCCGTCGTACGCCTTGGCCGTCAGCGTGTACGCGCCGTTGGCGAGCGCGCGTGTGGCCCAGTCATGGGTGAAGGGCTCACTCGTGTCCGTCCCGAGCAGCGTGGCGCCCCGGTAGAACTCCACCCGCGTGATGCCGGAGTGGTCGTCGCTCGCGCTGGCCGCCAGCGTGACGGTCCCCTGCAGGACGGCGCCCTCCACCGGCGACGTGAAGGAGACCCCCGGCGCGACGGCGTCATTGTCCACCGTGATGTTCACGGTGGCCGAGTTCGCCAGGTTGTACGCCGCGTCCCAGGCCCGCGCGGACACCGTGTGGGTGCCATTGGCCAGCTGGGTGCTGCTCCACGTGAGGGTGTACGGCGCCGTGTTGTCGATGGCCACGGTGTTGCCGTCCACCTTGAACTCCACGGAGGTGACCCCGCGGTTGTCGGAGGCGTCGGCCGAGAACACCAGGCTCCCCCTCACGGTCGCTCCCGCCACGGGCGAGGTGAGGGTCACGGTGGGCGCAGTGAGGTCGTTGTCCAGCGTGAAGGTGAGCCACTCGGAGTAGACGAGATTGCCCGCCGTATCCAGGACCTCGGCCCGGACCCGGGTGGGGCCATTGGGCAGGTTCCGGGTGTACCAACTGCAGCTGTACGAGGGACTGTAGGCGTTGCACAGGATGGTGTTGTTCAGCTCCGCGCGGAAGTCCACCCGGGAGACAGGCGTGTTGTCCGTCGCCGTGGCGGTGAGCGACACCGAGCCGCTCAGCACGGCGCCCGCCGCGGGCGACACAACGGCCACCGTGGGCGGCGGGTCCACCGTGATGTGCACGGGCGCCGACGTCGTCACCTTCCCGGAGGCGTCGTAAGCGCGGGCCGTCAGCGTATGCGGGCCGGGCGGCGCCGTCTGGACGTTCCAGGGGATGCCGAACTGGGCCTGGACGCTCGTGCCGAGCAGCACGGTGTCATCGAGGTAGAACTCCACGTGGGTGACGCGGATGTCGTCGGTGGCGTTGGCAACCACGCTCCTCGACCCGCCCACCGTCGCTCCATCCACGGGGGCGATGAGGCTCACCGTGGGCGCGGCGTAGTCGTTGCGGATGTACAGATTGACGGACGAGGCCCGGGCATTGCCCACGGCGTCGTAGACCCGCACCATCCAGTAGACCATGCCGTTGGGCACGGAGAAGCTGTCCCAGCTCGCCTCGAAGGGCGCGCTGCTGTCGCTGCCCACGAGGACGTTGTCGATGAAGAAGTCCACCCGGCCCATGGCCTGGTCATCCACGGCCTGGGCCACGAGCGTCACCTGCCCGGAGACGGTGCTCCCGGCGGCGGGCAGGTGCGTGACGGAGGGTTGGGTGACGTCCGGCGCGGAGACCGCGAAGGCAAGGTCGTCGTGGTCATGGACAGCCCCGGGGGTGCACGGAGCGCCCTGGGCCTGGGCGGCGTCCACGAGCACGGCGCGCACGGCCTGGAAGCTGCCCGCGGGGAGCTTGAAGGTGGTGGAGAGGGTCTCGGCGCCGCCGGTGGCGGGCAGCGTGACCAGGTGCACCCACTGTGGCGCGGTGGCATCCGTGGCCCGGAAGAGCATCAGCGCGCTGCCGGAGGAGGGGGCACCCCACACGTCCGCCTCCACCTTCACCGTCCGCCCCTGGGCGAGCCATGAGACGCCATCCACGGTGGAGACGCGGAGGGCCTCCACGGAGGCGTCGGACTGGAAGGTGCCGTCGTTCCCGTCGGTGCAGCTTCCGCCCAACGTATTGGGAGCGTTGGACTCGGGGCCCACGGTGCCCCGGCCCGTCAGCGTGGAGTTGGAATCACAGAGGGCGCCGTGGGCGGTGCACGCGGGCGCTGCCAGCTGGGCGTCATACTGCGCGTTCGATGATGCGAGCGTCTGGGCCACGGAGGCGCTCGCATCCGGGGCGGAAGTCGTATCGGAAGGGCCGGGGGCGCAAGACCCTCCGGCAAGGCACAACATCAGGGTTTGAGTCAGTCGGAGTGAAAATCTCATCACGCGTCCTTGGGGTGATTGGCCAGCGCTGGACGCAGTATGGGAAATGGCCCTGACGCGGGCCTGGCGATGGGGCACGTGGGGTGAAATCGCCACGGCCCCTGTGTATTCAGCCTACTGGCACGACGCCGGATACGACGGGGTGATGACGGTCTGCCCCGACTCCGTGAGGGTCAGGACGGAACCCTCCGTGGCGCCAGTCACGGCCTTCGCCGTGGCGGTAAAGCCAGTCGTTCCGTTCAGCGTGACCTTGTAGATGAACCGGCAGCCCGCCACCCAGGACGCGTCCGGGACGGCGGCGCGGGTGCCATTCGAGCACCCCTCCGGCACGAAGCCGATCAGCGGCAGGTTGGTGGAGTATTGATCCCTCTCCGCGAAGTACGACTGCTCCACCACGTGGATGTAGTTCATGTTGCTCCGGGCCTCTCGCAGCTGGGCTTCGCAGGTGAAGGATTGCGGCGGCTGGCACTCCGCGGAGTCCACGTAGCGGCGCACGCCCTGGCGCTCCAGCCAGAAGAGGCGGCCGGAGACGGGGTGGGTGCCAATCTGGAGGGTGATGCCCGCGGACGCCGTCCCCGCCACGCCCTGCGCCACCGCCGTGAAGCCCGCCGATGGATTCGGCGTGATGCCGGTGACCTTGTAGGAGAAGTTGCACCCGGACACCCAGCCCGCTCCCGGCACGGGGGCGCGGCTGCCGTTCGGACACGCCGCGGGCGCGAAACCCGCACTGGCGAGGTTCAGCGTGAAGACATCATTCACCCCGAAGTAATCGGACTCCGCCGCGAAGAGCGACCGCATCTCGCGGATGGCCTCGCATTCCACCGTGCCGCAGTCCACCGGCGTCCCCACGTCCGCCCAGGCGGTCGCGGACACTCCTGCCATTCCCATGCACAGCACGGACAGCCACTGCTTCAGGTTCTGCTTCATGAGGTGTGCGCTCCTTCTCGGGGAAAAGTCGCGCCTTGGACACGCGCGCCCTGTCGCCGGTTCCGTTCGCCGGTCACATATCAGGTCCAGGCGCCAGCACGCTCTCGAGCCTGGGGTGCTCGCGTACCCAGACACAGGGCTTGTCCTATTCATCTCCGCCCCCGAAAGCGGCTGGCTTGAAACCGCGAGGCGCGAGCCATCAGGATGCGCCGCCCCGTCGGAATGGCAGACCCTGCCGCGACGTGGGTCACCCCATGACCCCGCCCATGAAAAGACTTGCAGCCGCCCCAGCTCTCCTATTGGCACGGACCTGCGCGGCCTGCGGCACGGACGCAACGGACTTCAGCCCTGGCACGCAGCGCGCGGAACGTCACAGTGGCGGTCCACCGGCGCCATGCTGACGGCGCGCAGCGGCGCGGTGGCGGCGCGGTTGACCTCGGGCGAGGTGCTGGCCGTGGGCTGCGCGACGGCCAGTGGGCCGTCCACTGCGCTGTATTCGCCGTGAGCTGAAGTGAACTCACGCAGGCCCGGCGCAACGGCGCCGGGCCTGTGGGGCAGGGGCGTCCGGCGCTAGGCTGCCCGGCATGAGTTCCCCGCCCGAAGCCGACCTCTCCACCGATGAGCTGTTCGCCCGCACGCTCCAGGGCGACGAGGAGGACGAGGGCGCGTGGTTCGCCATCTGGCAGCTGCACCACCGAGGAGGGGAGGACGTCTTCCAGCGGGCCGCCGCCTGGCTCCAGTCCTCCTCCCCGAAGGAGCGGGGACGCGGCGCGAACATCCTTTCCCAACTGGACTTCCGGCACCGGCCCCCGGAGCGCATCGCACGCTTCATGGACGCGCTCCTGCCGGCGCTCGCGAAGGAACAGGACGCCGCCGTGTTGGCGGCGATGACCGCCGCCCTGCGCCACCTGGGTGATGATCGCCGCGGGGTGCCCGCGCTCCTTTCCCTGAGGGAGCACCCGGACGCCCACGTTCGCTTCGGCGTCGTCATGGGGCTGTCACGGTTCCGGGACGCCCAGGTGCTCCAGGCATTGATTCAGCTTTCCCGCGACTCCGACGACGCCGTGCGAGAGTGGGCCACGTTCACACTCGGCTCCGAGGCGCGGGAGGTGGACACGGCGGAGCTGCGCGAGGCGCTGGTGGACCGGCTCTCCGAGACCCACGTCAAGATTCGCGGGGAGGCCCTCTTGGGATTGGCCCTGCGCAAGGACGCGCGCGTCTTCGAACCGCTGCGGCGCGTGCTGGAGGGGCCCGGGGTCACCACGCTGGACGTGGAGGCGGCCCAGGCGCTGGAGGACGTCTCGTTGCTCCCGCTGCTGCTGGGGCACCGTGAGGCCTTCGACGAGGAGGACGAGGACCACGAGCTCCGCGCGGTCCTCTTCGAGGCCATCCACGCGCTGGAGTCCCTTGCCCGGTGACGGACGTGTCGCCGACGGGAGCGGAGAGGGCTGCTCGCCTCACCGGAACAGCAGGTCCGCCTCGGTGATGGGCCGCGCCGGAGTGTCCGTCACCGCATCGAGCAGGAAGGATTGCCACCTGGCGACCGCGTAGCCACCGTAGCCGTTGCGGTTGAGGTAGGCCTCAATCGCCACGGCCCGCTCAAGCTTCTCGGCAATCTGCCAGCGAACTCCACTGGGAGGGGGGCTGGCTCCTTCGCGGAGACAGCTCACCTCGAAGGAGATGCGCGAGGCGAGCAGGGCCGGGTCCCCGCGGAAGACACGCGCGACGCGTCCTTCAACGACTGCCTCGCCTCGCACCTCTGAGGGAAGCACCACGCGGTCAATCTCAACCTGGACGTGGAACTCGGCATCCAGGGCGGCTCGGGTGTAGTGGTCGGGAAGTAGCATGTCCCAAGGCTATCCCTTCTGCGGGCCTACGGCGCTTTGAGGACGTCGGTGATGCGCAGGTGGCGGGGCTGGGCTTGCACCCGCTCGAACCAGGCGCGGATGGCGGGATGGCGGCCCAGGTCGAACCGGCCCTCCTCCGCCACGTGTGTGTACGCATACAGCGCGATGTCCGCGAGGCTGTAATGCTCGCCCGCGAAGAAGGGCCGCTTGCGCAGCTCGCCCTCCATGATGTCGAGCGCGGCGTAGCCCTTCTGGATGCGCTCCTCCAGCTCCTTCTCCTTGCCGGAAGGGACGCCGAAGAAGGTGAGCCACGCCCGAGCCACGGCGATGTAGGGCTCGTGACTGTACTGCTCGAAGAACATCCACTGGAGCATCCGCGCCCGCTCCAGCCGGTCGGTGGGAATGAAGGGGGTGCCCTCGCCGAAATACCAGAGGATGGCGTTGGACTCGGCGAGGAAGACACCGGGCTCCAGCTCCACGGTGGGGGTCCGGGCAATGGGGTTCATCGCCTTGAACTCCGGCGTGCGCGTCTCTCCGGCGGAGAGGTCCACCTCCCGCGTTTCAAACGGAATCGCGAGCTGATGCAGCAGGAGGCGGACCTTGTAGCAATTCCCAGAGGGGTTGAACTGGTGGAGCTTGATCATGGGCGGTGAGTCTACTCCCATGCGGTTCCGCGGCCACCCCGAGGTCAGGCAGCGGTCATGGGTAGACGCAGGTCACGAAAACCGAGCTGATACTGACATCGCCCAGGCTCCATGTGCCACCGCCGCGCACGACGATGCGACTGCTGGCATAGGGGGTCGAGGTCCAGATCCACTCAAGAGTCCATCCCGCGTTCGCGAGGAAACGACCGCCTTTCGCGACGTGCAAGGCCTCCAGCTCCGATGAAGTCGGCAGCCGCCACCCCATGTGGTTGCCCATCGTCCTGCTGGAGCAGTACGCCTCCGCGTTCGTGTACGTTCGCGTGGTCGCGTCGGGTCTCATCCAGGTCAGTCCTGCATGGGAGAAGGTGGCGGGGTATTCACCCGTCCCACGAACACACGTCAGGAATTGCTTGTCGGAATCAAGGGAATAGCTGGAGCCGCCGGTCGACATGTGCGTGACCCTGTGGCCATAGGAAATGGGTGTCATGGCCCAGATCCAGTCGAGCGGCCAGCCTTCCGCCGCGAGAAGACTCGTCCCTTTGTCGACCCACAAATCGGTCAGTTCTTCCACGGTGGGCATGCGCCATCCGCTCTGACCCGCGATGACCGTATTCGTGCAATACGTCGTTCCGTCCATCCAGGTCACGGTGGCCGCCCCCGGCCTCACCCAGGTCAATCCTCCGCTCGTGAGCATGCCGGTGGGGTCGATGGCCGCCGGCAGCCCCGAGACAGTGAAGGACTTCGAGGCCGAGAGGCCGTGGGCATTGGTGACGACGACGGTGATGGTGGGGGGCATACCCGCTGCCGCGAAGGCAGGCGCCGTCCACACGACATGGCTGGTATTGGCGCCGTCCTGCGCCGTGGCCAGTGAGCCTGCGCTGGCGGTCCAGGAAAAACCCAGGGTGCTGGACTGCGGGTCCAGGGCGGTGACGTCAAAAGCCACCGTCTGCTCAGGCGAGGTGGAGGTGGCGGATTGGTAGAAGTGGGTGAAGGTTGGCGCAAAGCGCACGGGAGTGGTGTCGGTGACACAGAGGTTGAGCGAGCCCGTGGTCTGCCCACCCCGGCCGTCTTGAACCGTGACGGCGAGGCGGCAGTTGTTGCATGCGCCGGCCGGTCTGGAGGAGGGGACAAACGAGGCGGTGCTGGACGTCGCATCCGTCCAGGTGCCGGGGCAGGAGGAGGTCCACTGGTAGGAGAGCGCATCCGCATCCGCGTCGGACGCAAGCGCGGAGACGGCGGTGGACTGTCCCGCGTCGAGGCGGTTGAGGGACGCGGAGACCTTGGTGACGACAGGCCAGCGGTTGAAGGAGATGTCGAGGGTGGCGTCGCCGGTGACGAGGTCCGGGACGACGTTGACGGTGAGGGAGACGGAGACGGCGGATCCCCGAGAGTCCGTCACGGTGAGGGTGAGGGTTTGCACGCCGGGGGAAGCAGGCGCCGTCCACGAGGAGGTCGCGGCGGTGGAGTCGGAGAAGGTGCCGCCGGAGGCGGTCCAGGCCAGGGTGAGCGCGTCTCCGGCGTTGGGGTCATGAACCGTCGCGGACAGGGAGAGGGAGGCGCCAGGCTGAAGCGCGTTGCTGGAGGCGGTCAGTGAGTCAATGACGGGCGCTTCGTTGTCATAGGGCGTAGGGGCCGGAATCTCCTGGAGGCTGAGGAACACGGCAGTGGTCTGGTTGGCGGTGATGGAGACACCGGAAGCCTGGCCTTGGAAGAGCAGGGTGCCGGAGGTGTCGAAGGCCTCCGCGAGGACGAAGCGGTTGGGCCCGGCGGGAATGCTGCCGACGAGGCCACCCCAGGAGTCGCTGGACTTGAGCAGTTCCACGACGCGGGAGGACATGTCCGAGGAGGAGATGGTCACCTTGACGCGGGTGACATCGCTCACGGTGAGGGCTTGCTGGACGGAGCTGGCGAGTTGGACGGAGCCGACGGGCTGCGCGCTACAGGCCATGAGGGCGAGCAGCAGCAATCCAGCGAGGGCGGGGAGTGGGCGGTGGAGGGGCATGGTTTGTAGGGAATGAGCTGACGAGCGGAGAAATGATGCGGAAGCTCGTCTACGGTACCCCAGCAGCCGCCACCCTCCTGGGCCGGCGTGTGTCAGCGCGGGTACGGGACGTCTCCGCGCGCGTTCCGGCAGCGCCCTTTGACGAGGCCCTGGACTCCGAAGACCGCCAGTTGCGCAGCCCCTGAACGTGTCGCCACGTAGGACCGGCCGGAGTGTTTCGGCTCGTCAGGATTCAACGGCGCGGTCCCCATGGAAGGGACCGGCCGCGACACCGCGACTAACAGTGATTGACCCGCTCGAAGTAGGCCGAGCGGTAGCCGTGCAACACCGACTGGTCACCGAACCCGCATCCGCAGATGATCTCTCCCCTCCAGAGGGTGTGCGCCGGATCCTCGTAGTACGTGATGACGTAGTCCTGCCCGTTGCAATCGGGAAGCGCGTCCTTGCGCGTCCCGATATCCGTCGGGCCTTCCACCTCACCTTCGGAGGTTCCACATCCAGCAAGGAGGCCGACTGCCATCATCCCGGCGATGATTGCCGATCGCATCTGTTGCTCCTGGTCGTGTGTGTTGGGTGCTGCGAGGCCATGATAGCGCTGTCATTCACGGACGTGTCTGGTAGGAAATGTTGAGTAGTTGATTATTGCTCGTTTTGCGCTTATTGGAATGGTTTTGGCGCATGCATGGATGGGGACGCGCGGTCGCGCGCTGTCCTTTCCTCGAACAGGAGGTTTGCATGCGTAGACTTTCCATGGCGCTGCTCGTGGGTGTCTCCCTCGCCGGTTGCGGAGGCGACCCGGAAGTGGAGAACCAGGAGATCGTCTCCAACCTGATCAAGGCCGGCTTTCCGGCCAATGACATCCAGGTCTTCGACGGTGCCGTGTACGTGGGCCGGGACGCTCACGTGACCCTCGATGCGTCCCGCGAGCTGCTCCAGCCCCTGGAGGGGAGCGCCGAGCAGTACCGCACGACGAACCAGGTCGGCACGGGCGTGACGAAGATCTGCGTCAACCCCACCGCCGCGTTCAACAGCTATCCCAACCTGAGCCAGGGCCTCGACCTGGCCCTCGCCAACTACAACGAGCAGGGGCTGCGGCTCACCTTCGCTCGCGGACCGACCACCGGCTGTACGGCGAACATCTCCGCGGAGACCACATCCGGTACCGGCGGCCAGGCGGGCTTCCCGTCGAACGGGATGCCCTATGGGGTCTTCTATATTGGCACCGGCCTGGACAGCTACAGCGCGGACGTGAACGAGCACGTCATCACCCACGAGCTGGGCCACGCCATCGGCTTCCGTCACTCGGACTACTACAACCGCAGCATCAGCTGCGGCGCCGGTGGCGACGAGGGCGAGGCGGGCGTGGGGGCCATCCACATCCCCAACACGCCCACCACGGCCACCGTGGGCGGCTCCGTCATGAACTCGTGCTTCCGGTCGACCGAGACGGGTGAGTGGACCGGCTCGGACATCACCGCGCTGGCGGCCCTCTACTCCACGGGCGGCGGGGTCCAGAGCTGCTCGAACTACAACATCATCTCCTATCGCGGGCAGAACGGGACGCAGATCCGCTGCGGCTGCGACGCGGTGGGCGGCGGCGCAGTGTGGGGGACGGACCTCTACACCGACGACTCGAACGTCTGCGTGGCCGCGGTCCATGCCGGCGCGATCGGCAATGCGGGTGGGACGGTGGTGGTCACCATCCAGCCGGGGCAGGCCAGCTACGCGGGCACCACCCGCAACGGCGTCACCACGTACTCCTACGGCGCCTGGTCGGGGAGCTTCTCCGTCAGCGGCACGACGCCTCCGCTGAACACCTGCTCCAGCTACAGCTTCACGTCCTACCGCGGCCAGAACGGCACGAGCATCCGGTGCAGCTGCGGTCCGGTGAGCGGCGGCACGGTGTGGGGGACGGACCTCTACACCGATGACTCGAACGCCTGCGCGGCCGCGGTGCACGCGGGGGTGATTCCGGCTTCGGGTGGCAACGTGTCCGTCACCATCCAGCCGGGGCAGTCCAGCTACACGGGCACCACGCGCAACGGCATCACCACGTTGTCCTACGGCGCCTGGTCGGGGAGCTTCTCCCTCAGCCCGTAGTCGTCGCGTCCGCATCTGGAACGAGCGGCCCCTGGGGACGGTTGTCCCCGGGGGCTGTTTTTTGACCTGTCAGGAACGGGCGGCAAGGAACTCCCGTCTCCCTGCCCCGCCGTAGGTGCAGGGGAATGGGTCTTCGTCCTCGGATACAATCGCCATGCACACGGTCCAGGGGGAACGCGGCTTGAAGCCTTGGGTGTTCGTCGTACTCAGCGTGGTGATGGGGGGCTGCTCCACTCGCGACATCGACAGTGACGCGGATGGCGGACTGAACGTCGTTGTCGATGCGGGCACTGACGGGGGCCTCGACGCGGGCACTGACGGGGGCTTCGACGCTGGCACTGACGGCGGCGCCGATGCGGGCACGTGCACGCAGGATGCGGACTGTGACCTGGAGCAGCGGTGCGAGCCCGCGACCGGGGCGTGCGTGCCCCGGACCTTGCGGTGCACGACCTCCGCGGACTGTCTTGCTTCGGAAATCTGCCATCCCACGGCGGAGGTCTGTGTCCGGACCTGCATGACTGGCGCGGACTGTCCGGACTCGGCGAAGACCTGTGACGTGCTGAGTCCCACCGATTCGCAGCGGGTCTGCAAGTGCTCCACGGATGCGCTGTGCAACGAAGGGCGGAGCACCTTCGACCGGGTGTGCTCGACCCAGGATGCCGTCTGCACGCCGAAGTGCGCGGCGGATGAGGCATGCGCCGAGGGGCTGCGCTGCGATACCAGCACGGGGCAGTGCAAGGTGCGCGGTGACAGCGGCGCCCCCTGCACGGGAGCGGGGCAGTCGAACTGCGACTACGGCACGCACTTCTGCAGCTCGAACGTGTGCACGGCGCTCTGGGGACCCACTTGCCTCAACTACGAGAACTTCCCGAACAAGGACCGGCTGGGCACCACCGGCCCCATCCTCTACGACGCCCGCCGGGTGAGCGTCAGTCCCGACCCGGCGCTCTGCGGGAGCGCGACCCCCAAGCGCGTGGATGTCGCCCTCTCCGCGTATGCCAGCAGGCCCTTCCCGACGCTCAAGGCGAACCTGAGTGGCTTCTTCCGGGTGATGGTGGACGGGTCCACGCGGGATGGCCAATCGCTCCTGTTCCCGGGGAACAGCTACACCGTGTCGGGCGAGAATCAGGAGCGTGCGGAGTTCGTCGTGAGCCTCTGCGCCGAGTCGACAAGCACCACTCTTTCAGGCGGCTTCTACTTCACGGACGGCAACTTCCTCTGCTTCCAGGCCAACTACTAGGGAAGGCCACATCACGAATGCGGGGGGCGGATGTGTCCACGGGGCGCCATGGGAGGCCCTGATCCCCGCTCTTCCGGCTCCGGTCCGTAGTAGGAACGCTTCGATGTCCGAACTCGACGACGCCGCGCTCCTGGAACTGCTGGACCTGACCTTCGACGCGCTCTGTGCCTCCCGCGTCTCGGACTGGGTGGACCCCGACCGGGTCCTCGCCGCGGTCGACCTCGCGCTGACGCCCGCGCGGGTGATGGACTGGCACGCACGGTTGGTGGTCCCCATGCGCACGCGCCTTCTCGCGCGCGCGGCGAAGAGCCGCACCCGGCTGGGCGCATGGCTCCCCGCCGAGGCCACCGCGTCCCTGAAGGCGCTCCTGGGCCAGCCGGTGCATCTGCCTCGCAAGGCCATCGACGAGATGGTGGCGTCCGAGCAGGTGCGGGAGACCGTGCGCACCACGCTCCAGGAGACCCTGTCGTCCCTGGTGAGCAAGGTCATCGCGGGTGCTCCCGGGGCGGGTAGCGGTGGGCTGCGGGATGCGCTGAGTTGGGGCGCGCGAGCGGCGGCCTCGGCGGGCAAGGGAATCCTGGGAGGCCTGGGCGGCAGCTTGCAGGACCGCGTGCGCGAGGTCATCGACGGCTCCATGGCCCTGGTGCAGCGGCGGATCGCCGAGCGGCTCGCCAGCGAGGAGACCGCCCGGTCCCTGGGGGCCCAGCGCCAGAAGGTCTTCCTGTCCACCCTGGAGAAGACGGAGGCGGACGCCGCGCAGGCGCTGAACCGGGTACCCCACGAGCAGCTCGATTCGCTGACACCCCATGTGATTGCCCACAACCTCGCGCGTCCCGAGGTGCGCGAGGGGTTGAAGGCCGAGCTCCACGCCGTCCTGGAGGACCTGTCACGGCACACCGTGGGGGAGCTGCTCGATCAGGCCGGGCTGCGGGACGCGACACGCCAGTGGCTGCATGCGCACGGTCTGCCCTTCGCGCGCAGCCTGGCACGCTCCGCACCCTTCAGCGCATGGGCCCGGCCCGCGGGGTGAGCAGGCCAGGCCGATGCGCCGCGAAACGACAGGCTTCAGAAGTAATAGGTGTAGCGGATGTAGAGCTTGTAGTTGATGGCCACGATTTCACAGCTGTCCATCTTCGCGAAGCTGCTGTGATTCTTGACCATGTGGGCCTCCGCGATCTTCCGTTGCTCTGAGTTGCAGGACACGCCGCCCTCTCCGTCGGCCTTCACCTCGAACTCGTCGGCCATGGCGCCCTGGGCCTGGACCGTGCGCTCGTCGCCTGTCGTTGCTTCCGAATCGACGCCGCCACAACCGAGCATCAGTCCGCCGGCCAGAAGTCCCACGATGATCCGCATGTGCATTTGTCTTCCTGGGTAGAGGTTGGTCTTACGTCGCAATGACGCAGGCACGAAGCAAAGCAGGCTTCATGCCAGTCATCGCGGAGTCCAGCGTTCCCAGGGATTCCAGAGTGCGGGCCGGACGTGGCGATTGTGATTCGTGAATGGAGATGTGTCGATTCACGTCACAGGGCCCTGCCTGCTTGTAGCGCTTCACGCCATAGGCAAATATTTACACTGTCGGTGACTTCGCCTGTCTCGCCGCGTGAGGGCCCGCGCCCGGATGCAGCCCGGCTAGTAATTGAGCCAGCGGTAGCCCGTGGTCGCCGAGCCCGAGCACAGCAGGGAGTTCGGCGTGTGGCTCGTGGCGTTGCAGCAGTCCTTCGTTGCGTTCGGGGTCGTGCACGGCTTGTTCACGTACAGGCTGCATGACAGCAGGCCGCCGCACGATGACGGACACGCGGTCGACACGCCGTCGCACGTCACGCCCTGGTTGTCCGTAGACGTGCAGGTGGTCCCCGTACAGGAGACAGAGGTCCCCCCTGCGCAGGTCGCCGTACAGGTGCCAAACTGGGACACCGTCCGCGCATCGGCCTCGGGGGCCATCGTGTCGTCAAGGGCCGGGCCTCCGCACCCGACGAGGGAAAGGCCGACCAACGTCACCAGCGCAGCAAGGGAAAGCTTCATGGGAAACCCCTGGAGGTCCTTCGAGTGGACCTCAATCCCAACCGTTTCCTCGCTCCAGGTCTAGACCCAAATCGTTGGCCCGTGCCTGACGCGCGTGCCCTCGCAATGGGCACGGAGGTCAGCGTTGAGGGCGCCACCACAGGCTCTTCAGTTCAGCGACCTCGCAGGCCTGCCGGGCTTCCTCGGTGAAGCAGTAGAAGGTCAGCTCCGGCACACAGAAAACGGGTGGGAAGCCCCCGTCGGCTGGCGGAGCACCAGGGGCAGGGCTTCGTCCTGACCCAGGACGGATTCACCGGATTGATGAAATGGCACTCCCTTCACGAGGGTGCGCTCACGGTCCAGACAAGGGGTTTCTTCCAGCAAATGGAGGATGACGAAGTCCTCGTTCTTCATCGAGGGGTCCGTCACCGGGTACCAGCGTTCTCCAGGTTGCCCACGAACTCGACGACCTCGGGTGCCCCTTGCTCTCGCTGGTAGTCGATGGAGGGCTCGTGGAACGTCACGTACTCGAAGCCGTCGAAGTCGATGATCTCGGCATCATGGACCCCATCCTCCGTGATGTGAGTGACGTCCGGCAGCAGTTCATGAATCATGCGGTGTTCGACTCCGAGTCCTGGGGGCCTACTCGAACACGCCGATGCCCGGGTCGTTGCCCCCGGTCTTCACGGGCTTCGCGGGCCGGGGCGGCGGCGCGGCGCGCACCGGCTCCAACCGCACGTTCACGCGTTGCTCCGCCGTGTCCGCGAGCCGGCTGTAGTCCAGGGGATCACCTCGCCCTCGGCGGGTGCCACGGTCCGTTCGACCGTGCAGGTCCAGGCCACCGCCACCGATGACACGCAGATCGTCCGGGTCGAGCTCTACGTAGACGGTGCGTTGATTGGAACGGACTCCTCCTCGCCCTACGGGATCTCCTGGAGTCCGAACTCGGTGGCTATTGGCAGCCACACGTTGACGGTCAAGGCATATGACTCCTATGGCAACGTGGGGACCTCGCCCGCGGCGGGGGGGACGGTGGCCCGCGACGTCACCGCGCCCACGGTCTCGGCGAGTTCACCGGCGGAGGGCGCCACCGTCAGCTCCTATGCCTTCTTCGCGGCGAACGCCGCCGATGATGATGTCATCTCCAGGGTGGATTACTTCCTCGATGGACAGTTGCTGGGGTCGGGTGGCAACAGCACAGGGAGTACGATGAGGCATGCACTCTCCCAAATGGCTCCTCCTGGCCGCCCTGGCATTCGCTTGCGTCGCCTCCGCAGCCAGCCCCGTTCCCACCTACCAGACCCAGACCCTCGAGGGCTGGACGGTTCGCATCGATGACCGCCTGCTGACACCGGCGAACAAGCCCGCGACGAACAAGGCCCTGGTGCTCCTGGCGGCGCAGCTCAAGGATGTCGTCCGGATCGTCCCCGCGGGCCCCGTGGCTCAGCTCCGCAAGGTGACGCTGTGGCTGTCGCCGCCCTATCCCAACGAGGAGCCGAGGGCGACGTACCATCTTTCCGAATCCTGGATGCGCCAGAATGGTCGCAACCTGGCGATGTTGAAGAGCGTCGAGTTCTCGAACGTCTCCATCTTCGAGAAGGAGTTCAAGCGGATGCCCGTGCTCGTGCTCCACGAGCTCAGCCACGCCTATCATGACCAGGTGCTCGGCTGGGAGCACGCCGGCCTCGCGGCTGTCTATGCGCGCGCAATGGCAAGCAGGAGCTACGACTGCGTGGAGCGCTGGCGTGCGCCCGAGCTGCACAGCACGTTCGAGCGTGCCTATGCCATGACCGACGTGGGGGAGTACTTCGCGGAGAACTCGGAAGCGTTCTTCGGCCGCAACGACTTCTATCCCTCTACGCGTGAAGAGCTGGGCAAGCACGACCCGGGCATGCTCGCGCTGCTCCAGCAGGTGTGGCAGGTGACGCCGACCACGACCACGACACCCATCCCGCCGCCGGTGCCCGCCGCCTTCGATGCCCGCTGCTACTACCGGTTGACGACCCTGTGGCAGGGCGAGGGCATGTCGCTGGACATCCTCTATGACGGCAAGGCCAACAACGTGCCCATCCTCGCCAGGACGGGCGACTACGATGGGCAGCGATGGAAGCTGACGCCGGAGGCCAACGGCTTCTACCGACTGACGACCCAGTGGCGTGGGACCAGCCTGTCCCTGGCCAACGCCGCCGGCAATCGCCCCCTCCTCGTCAAATCGGCGGATGTTCCGGAGCAGCGATGGAAGCTGATTCCGGAGCCCAACGGCATCTACCGGCTGACGACCCAGGCGCAGGGCGACGCGCTGTCACTGGACATCGTCAATGACAGCATCGCCAACAACATCCCCATCCTCGCCAAGACAGGCTGCAATGACTCGGGGCAGCTGTGGAAGGTGACCACCGTCCCCGTGCCCCCTGAGCATCGAGTGGAGGATTCGCCGTGAGCCAGGAGCGGCAGGAGGTTCTCGTCGGCGCCATCAAGGCGGAAGCAAAACCCCAAGCAGGTCGCGCTGTTACCGGCTAACGCCTTGAACTCACAGCAGGGGCGGAGCCGGGGCTGGAGGAGGAGAGCCCCGCCATTGCCGCGACGGTGGAGGAGCCGAGGATGGAGCGCACACCCCGTTTGGACTGGGCGGGGCTGCTGAAAAGGACGTTCGCCCTGGACGTGTTCGCATGATTGAGGAGTGGAGGCAGGCTTGAGGGTGTTGGCGTACGTGAAGGGAGCAGGAGGCGTGCGGCTCATTGGCTCCCCGTCAGCATCCCTCACCTCCCGCGCTGCTCCCGCCCGCTACGCCCAAGCGGGCTCCTGTCCTTCTATGCTCACCGTCGTCCTGTAGATGACGGCGAGCCGCCTGCCCGGGTCATGGACGGTGATGCCTGCCATCCTGGATGTTCGTCTTCATCGCCAGCAGGATGGGCACTCGCCGGTGGGGTGTTCTCGCGCCCTGCTCGAAGTCCTCTCATCCGCTGCGACTGCTTCGCGAGGCTCACACTCGCGGCAAGAGGGGGACGTTCATGAAAAGAGCAGGCATTCAGCTGGTGCTGGCGCTCGCGGCGGCGCTGTTCGCGGGCTGTGGAGTCACGTCCGGGGACACGGGGACGGCGCGGTTCGCCGTATCGGTGCCCCAATCCCTCTCTTCTACCATCGCCCGCGTCGCGGTCGCCTCGGGCGGGCCGGACATCCGCACCGTCTGGGTGGACCTGGCGCCCACGAATGGCGTGTGGGGCGGCACCATCGGCAACATCCCCGCGGGCACCGGCCGTGCCTTCGCCGCGCGCGCCTATGACACCTCCGGCGCCTTGCTCTTCTCTGGCTCCGCCGACGGCGTCTCCATCCTCGCCAACCAGACGACCCTCGTCGCCATCACCCTCCAGCAAATCAACCCACCGCCGCCCTTCGAGAACGGGGCCCCCATCATCGACTTCGTCGCGGCCTCCCCCAGCACTGTGGCGGCCGGTGGCACCGTCTCCCTCTCCGCCTCCGCGCATGACCCGAACCCCGATGACACGCTCGGCTACGCGTGGAGCGCCACCGCGGGCACCTTCTCCTCGACCTCCGAGCGCTTCACCTCGTGGACGGCGCCGGCCTCCGCCGGGATTCAAACGCTGACACTCACGGTGACCGACTCACGTGGCCTGGCCTCCAGCGCCCTGCTGGTCGTCAACGTTCTGCCCGAGGGCGAGGGTGAGGCTGAGCTGTCCATCTCCTTCAACAGTACCCCTGAAGTGACCTTGCTCGTGGCCTCGCCCACGCAGCTCGTCGTCGGGCAGCCGACGTCGGTGTCCGTCACGGCTTCGGATTCAGACGGGGACAGCCTCGCCTACTCCTGGAGCGCCTCGTGCGCAGGCACCTGGAGCAACGCAAGCTCCAGCATCGCTCGATTCACGCCCTCACTCGCGCCGGCCGAGGCCTGCAACAACTGCCGGCTGAGCATCTCCGTGTCCGACGGGCACGGAGGGCACAACACGGGCACCGTCGCCCTGTGTGTCAGCAACACGCCCCCCGTCCAGCACCTCTCGCCCGTCATCCTCCGCTCCTACCGTTCCTCGGACACCGCCAATCCCAGCGATGTGCTCACCTACGAGGTGGCCGCCAGCGACCCGCAGGGCTCCGCGCTCACCTTCTCCTGGGAGACCACTGCCGGGGCGTTGGGCACGCCGACCGGCGACTCCACGCACAGCCGCATCACCTGGAGGGCCCCGTCTTGCGCCATCGCCGGCACGCCCCCTGTCGTGACCGTCACCGTCACGAATGCCTTCGGCCTCACTGCCACGCGAAGCTTCGAGGTGATGGGGCTTCCGGCGTGTTCCTTCACGGGTTGGACGACGACCGGCCCCATGGTCACGGGTCGTTGGCTGCACACGGCGACGCTCCTGCTCAACGGCAGGGTGCTCGCCGCGGGAGGAATGGGGTTCAACCTGCTCGAGACCGCGGAGTTGTACGACCCGGCGACCGACACCTGGTCCGCGACCGGTTCCCTGAACTCCGGTCGTGAAAGTCACACGGCGACACTGCTGCCGGACGGCAGGGTGCTCGTCGCGGGGGGAGCTGGCGGCAACTTTCTTGCGAGCGCGGAGGTGTATGACCCGGCGACCGGTATCTGGAGCATGACCGGTGACATGGCTTCACCTCGCTACATGCACACGGCGACACGGCTGCTCGACGGCAAGGTTCTCGTCGTCGGGGGAACCAGCGGAATAGGTGAACTCGCGACGGCGGAGCTCTACGACCCGTCCTCGGGCACCTGGAGCATGACGGGCGCCATGGCCCAACAGCGCTTCGTGCACACGGCGACGCTCCTGCTCGACGGCAAGGTGCTCGTCACGGGAGGGCGCAACGGGACGGACACTCTCGCGACAGCGGAGCTCTATGACCCATCCTCGGGCACCTGGAGCACGACAGGCACCATGAGCGAACCTCGCGCCTACCATCGGGCGACACTCCTGCCCGACGGCAGGGTGCTCGTCACCGGCGGAGTCAGCGACGACGCCCTCATGACCGCGGAGGTGTATGACCCGGCCTCGGGGACGTGGAGCGCGGCGGGCGTCATGACCCAACGCCGCCTTGCTCACACCGCGACCCTCCTGCCCGACGGCAAGGTGCTCATCGCGGGAGGCAGTGACAGCAGCATCGAGCTGGCGACGGCGGAGCTTTACGACCCGGTCGCCGGCACTTGGAGTCCGACGGCCACCATGGCCTCTGCTCGCGCGTGGCACACGGCGACGCTGCTGCCCAACGGCAAGGTGCTCGCCGCGGGGGTGGGCATTGGCGAGACCACGACGGCGGAGTTGTACACACCCTGAGCTGAGAACCGAGGCCATCATCACCTCGCTGGCGTCCATCACGAGGCCCACGCGAGATGTACCTGGGAGCGGCGGCAATCGAACCCGCGGGCTACTCGAACACGCCGATGCCCGGGTCGTTGCCCCCGGACTTCACGGGCTTCGTGGGCCGGGGCGGCTGCGCGGCGCGCACCGGCTCCAGCCGCACGCTCACGCGCTGCTCCGCCGTGTCCGCGAGCCGGCTGTAATCCAGGGTCTTCTCCAGGTCCTGATGCCCGGCGAGCTTGAAGCGCAGCTCGGTGGCCCTGGAGCGCGGCATCAGCAGCCGGGTGGGCGTGGTGCCGATCTGCGCATCACCATCGAAGATGGCCGCGCCAGACGGCGAGGAGGTGAACTCCACCGTCACATCCTGCGGCAGCGCCGCCGGAGGAGGCGTCGTCGGCGGCTCCTGCACCCGCGTGGGCGGCGCGTCCACGGGTGCCTTCGGAGACGTCATCCCCACGGGGGCCTGCGGCGTCTCGCCACCCCCACGCGCCATCACCACCGCCACGCCCGCGCCAATCAGCAGCAGCGGCACGCCGATGAGCGCCGCCTTCACGCCCCCGGACATGCCCTTGGGCGGCGGCGGGAGCTCCGGCTCCTGCTCCACGGCACGAGGGGCAGGGGGACGGGGCCTGCTCGAGGCCACGGGCGCCGGGCTGTTCCCGTTGGACGTCGCCCGCGGAGCCGCCGCCTGCGCTCCCGCCGACGTGCCGCCCCGAGGCGGAGCCATGCCCACGCGCGACCCCGTCTTGCCCGTGGCCGGCGCACGGCCCGCGCGGCTGCCAGAGCCCAGCCGGCTGCCCGAACCGGCGCGGCTCCCCGAGCCCGCGCGGCTGCGGCTGCCCGTGCCCCGCTCGGCGCCGGGCGTGCCGCCCGTGGGGTGCGCGTCCAGTTCCTCGGGGGACAGGCCCTCCACCGCGTCCAGCAGCGAGTCGATGAACTCCTGCGCGTTCTGGTACCGGTCCTCCTTCTCCGGCGCGAGCGCCTTGGTGAAGAAGGCATCCAGCTCCGGCGGCACCGGCGCGCCCTGGCGCTTGCTGTTCACCGGAGGCACGGGCTGCGTCAGCGACGCCGTCAGCGCCTTGCGCACCGTGTTCGCGCCGTAGGGCGAGCTGCCCGTGAGGCAGAAGTAGAGCACGCCCGCCATCGAGTAGAGGTCGGAGCGCTGGTCCACGGACTCGCCGCCGGCCTGCTCGGGCGGCATGTACTGCGGGGTGCCCAGCACCTGGCCCGTGGAGGTGAGCTGCTCCTCCTCGTCCTGCTCCAGGGCCTTCACCAGACCGAAGTCCAGCACCTTGACGAAGTCCTTCCCGTCGAGCGCCTGGACCATGATGTTGTGCGGCTTCAGGTCGCGGTGGACGCAACCCTCGTCGTGCGCGTGCGCCAGTCCCAGCGTGGCCTGCTCCAGCAGGTTCACCGCGCGGCGCAGCGTCATGGGCCCTTCGCGCTTCACCAGCTCCTTGAGGCTCTCCCCCTTGAGGAGCTCCATCACGTAGTAGCAGGTGCCGTCCGCCGCCCGGCCGAAGTCGAAGATGGTGATGACGTTCGGGTGGCGCAGCCGGCTGGCGATCTCCGCCTCTCGGCGGAAGCGCTCGAAGAACTGGGGCGCCGCGGCGAGCGACGGGTTGAGCGTCTTCACCGCCACCGGGCGCTGCACGGACGTCTGCGTGGCCCGGAACACCATGCCCATGCCGCCCTGACCCAGGACGCTTTCAATCTTGTAGCGGCCGTCCAGCACCTGGCCCAGGAGCTGGAGGCTCTGCGCCGCGCACAGGTGATCTTGACCTTCGGTACTTCCGCAGTGGGGGCAGGGGGCGGCCATGGGTGCCGGGAGTATAGGCAAGCCCTGCCTTCCGCCCAACCGGGGAGATGTGCCCCCTGGGCAGTCAGGCAGGCATCAGAACCGTTCCCGAAGGGCTTGCCGGCTGTTATCTCCCCCCTCCGCCATGAGCCTCGTCATCGCCCAGGACATCAGCCTCGCCTACGGAAAGAAGGTCCTCTTCGACGAGGACAATTTCACCCTCGGTCCCAGGGACCGGGTGGGTCTGGTGGGGGCCAACGGGACGGGAAAGTCGTCCCTCATGAAGATCATCGCCGGGGCGAGCCAGCCGGACGGAGGCACCGTCCAGTACAGCCGCCGGGCCCGGGCGGGCTACCTGCCCCAGGAGATCGCCGGCCTGCCGGAGGGCACCGTCGTGGAGGCGGTCATGAGCACCGTCCCCGGCCGGGACTCGTTGGAGGTCCGGCTGAAGGACACGGAAGCGGCGCTCGCGGCCAGCACGGACGAGGAGGAGCAGTTGGAGCTGGCCCAGACGCTGGCGGACCTCCACGCGGAGCTGGACGACTTCGAGAACCGCTACGGCCGCCACCACGCCGAGCGCATCCTGAAGGGCCTGGGCTTCAAGGACGCGGACCTGTCCAAGCCCACCCAGGCGCTCTCCGGTGGTTGGCGCATGCGCGCGGCGCTCGCGGGCCTGTTGCTCCAGGACCCGGACCTGCTGCTCTTGGACGAGCCCACGAACCACCTGGACGTGCCCACGCTCGCGTGGTTCGACGGGTTCCTGCGCCGCTCCAACAAGGCGATGGTGCTCATCTCCCACGACCGCGACTTCCTCAACCGGCAGATCAACCGGGTGGTGTCGCTGGAGATGGAGGGCGTGCGCGAGTACGCCGGCAACTACGAGGACTACAAGCGCCAGCGCGCGGAGGAGATGGTGCTCCTGCAGGCGCGGGCGGAGAAGGTGGAGCAGCGCCGCGCGGAGCTGCAGGGCTTCATCGACCGGTTCGGCGCGAAGGCCACCAAGGCGAAGCAGGCGCAGAGCCGCGCGAAGATGCTGGCCAAGCTGGAGAAGGTCCAGGTCCTGGAAGAGCGCCAGACGATGAAGTTCCGCTTCCCGGAAGTGGAGCGCTCAGGCCGGGACGTGGTGTTGATGGAGGACATCACCAAGCGCTACGGCCCGCTCACCGTCTATGACGGGCTGAACGCGCGGCTGGAGCGGGGCCAGCGCATCGCCGTGGTGGGCGCGAACGGCGCGGGCAAGACGACGCTGCTCAAGATGGTGGCGGGGGAGCTGGCGCCGGACACCGGCAAGGTGTCGCTGGGGCACAACGTGGTGGTGGGCTATTACGCGCAGCACCACGCGGACAAGCTGGACCGCCGCAACACCATCATCGAGGAGGTGCGGCCCCTGGCGGCGGACAAGCCGGAGAGCTACGTGCGCGGCGTGCTGGGCGCGTTCCTCTTCAGCGGCGACGACGTGGACAAGCCCATTGGCGTGCTGAGCGGTGGCGAGCGCGCCCGCGTGGCGCTGGCGAAGCTGCTGCTGATTCCGTCCAACTTCCTGCTGATGGACGAGCCGACGAACCACCTGGACCTGGACTCGTCGGAGATGCTGATTGAGGCGCTGAAGCTGTACGGCGGCACGCTCCTGTTCGTGAGCCACAACCGCAGCTTCATCAACAACCTGTGCACGCACGTCTGGGAGGTAGCGGACGGCAAGCTCACGTCGCACGCGGGCAACCTGGACGAATACCTCTACCACCAGGAGCAGCTGCGCCTGCTGGCGGAGGGCGCGGACACGGGCGCGGCGAGCGGGAAGGGCGGGGCGGCGGGTGCGGGCCCGGTGTCGGAGAAGGACCGCAAGCGCCTGGAGGCGGAGGCCCGTCAGCGGCGCTCCGTGGTGGAGGGCCCCATCAAGAAGGAGATCGCGAAGCTGGAGGAGCGCATCGCGAAGGTGGAGGCCGAACAGAAGGAGCGCGAGACGCAGCTGGCGGACCCGGTGCTCTACAACGACTTCGCCAGGGCGAAGCCGCTGATGGACGCGCACCGCACGGGCAAGGAGGAGCTGGAGGACCTCTATGCCCGCTGGGAGGCCGCGCAGGAGAAGCTGGCGGCGGCGCAGGCCTGACGCGGGAGGGCTGGACAGGGGAGGGGCCTTGGAATCCAATCCAAGGCCGCCCGAAGTCCGGAGCCTCCATGTTCTTTGGCCGTTCCAACGAAAACCCGACGTTCATTCCACACAGCAAGATTTCAGCGGCGGTCCAGGACCTGATTGAAGGTGCCAAGCGCGAGCTGACGCTGGTGACACCCTATTTCAAGCCCTGGAATCACTTGCAGAATGCCATCCGTGGCCGGCTGAAGGAGCATGTCGCGGTCACGCTGGTCATCCGGGCGGATGAGCTCACCAAGACCTCGGCGCACCTCCAGCCGTTTGCTGCGGAGGGGGCCCGGATCATGAGTCTGGATCGACTGCATGCGAAGCTCTACATGAGCGAGAGGTGCGCCGTCCTGACATCCATGAACCTCCTGGAGACGTCCGCACTGAACAGCTGGGAATGTGCGTTGCAGATCTCCGCCGAGGACTCGCCCACGCTGTTCAAGCAGTTCGCGGAGCAGGTACTTGCTATTCGCAATGCCGCGAACCTTGTGCCGCCTTCGGCGCTCACCGGGGCGCCTTCCCCGGCTCCTGCGTCGCAGCCTGCTGCGAAACAAGAGCCCAACCTCATCCAGCACTTCGGCATCTGGAAGACCGACCTGAAGCCCGAGATGATCGAGGCGCGTCGTACCTATCCGCGTGCCTATGAGGGGTGGTCAGACGAGGAGTTGGGTGTCGTGAAGCTGCTCGGGCAGCGCGGAGAAGATGCCGAAACCATCGCCAAGCGATTGGGCCGCCAACCCAGCTCCATTGAGCGGAAACTGAAGGAACTGCTTTAGACCTGCCATGGCGCATATCAGCAGAGAGGTTGCGCGCAACCTCATTGTCGAGCTGGGGCTGCCTCAGGTCATCCTGGACATCTTCGAGGGCAATCCACCGGAGGACTGCAGCTACCGGTACGGCCGTCCGGATGAGTACTACCGGATGACCGAAGAGCATCAGGCTCACTACGGCGCGGACGCCGTGGTGCCGTTCATGGACAACAGCAACTTCGACGTTCTGTTCGCCTACGATCGACAGCGGCATGCATTTCTTCGCTTCTACGTGGAAGCGCCAGCAGAGGGCCTCGCCCGACCCTTGTGCTCATGGCAGCAGCTCATGGCTCAAGAGTTCATCCGTCACTACGAAAATGAAATGGACAACGCCCTCCTTCGTGATTTCGCGAAGCGGTTCGACTTCCATTTCGTAGAGGAGTTGATCGAACTGGGAGAGCGGGACTGCCGGGAGGACGACGAGAGGTGGCTCCCGGAGTGCGAAAAGTTTGTCGCCTGGGTTGGCGAACGAGGAGACAAGGCGCTGCTGTAGGCGGGTTATTGAACATCGAAGATCTTCCGGACCGGCGCTCCGCCACGCTCGATTTGCAGCTCGATGCGCCGGGCGTCCCGCAGCTTCGTGAAGGCCTCCAGCGCCTTGTCGGGGCTGTCCAGGTCCAGGCCGTTGATGCGCTGGAGCACGTCTCCGTTGCGCAGCCCCAGCCGTGAGTAGAACGACGCCTCGCGGATGGAGAACAGTTTGAAGCCCACGGGGCGGCCGTCCTTGAAGGCGGGCACCACCCGGGCCTGCATCGACAGCTCGTTCAGGTGCGTGAGCGCTTCGGTGACGTCCTCGCGCGGTACGGCGTAGGTGTCCGGGCCTGTCTCCCGGATGCCGCGGCCCAGGCCGGAGCCTCCGGGCTGCGCGGCCCCCGGATGGGCGTTCACCGCGACGGGCCCTGCGCTCCCGAATCCGTCGACGTATTCGAGCCGCCCGTCCACCAGCAGCAGGATGCGCTCCCGTTCAATGGCGAAGACCCGCGCCCCCTGGATGATGTCACTGACCATCAGGCTGTGCGCGCTGCCGGCCGGCAGCTCATGGATGGAGGCCATGGACCACCGGGGATCCTGCGCCACCAGGGTGCCCAGCAGCCGGATGCCCAGCGTGCTTCGGCGCAGGTCCGGCGGCGGCTCTGGAGGCAACGCCACGCTGGCGACGGACGAGAGTCCCGTCAGTTGGGCCAGACGCGTCCCATCCAGAGCCGTCGCGGGAGGGACGTTCGATGGCACCGGAGCCTCGGCCCAGGTGGCCCGGACGCCTGGCATCACGAAGGCACTGGTCACCTGGTTCACGATCAGCGCGGCCGTCAGGGCACACGAAAAGACAAGCAGGACGAACAGGCCCTGGACGGGCCGCTGCATTCCACGATTCACGGAAAGGCCTCCCTGTTTGGAACAGGGAGGCCTTGAGCAAGCCAGGGGCCAGCGGCTGCTCCAGAGGGAGCGCTGTTGGCGCTGAAGCCCGGTCAGGGACCTCGTGTCAGGGTCCGCGGTGCCAGGAATGACAACCCGTCATGACACGGTGTCCAGCGGTCCTCAGTGGTTGTAATAGAAGCTCGAGCCCCAGATGGAGGCGGTCCGGCTGGCGGGAGCCGTGCCCACCAGGCAGTGCGCGCCGTCATAACCGCCGATGACACAGTGGGGCGGAGGCGTGATGTAGAGGTTGTTCGCCCACTTGAACGGGCTCGAACCCCACGGCAGCGGCATGACGTAGCAGTTGGCCCCGTCGAACGTCGACGGCGCGGGGCATGCATTGCCGGGGCCGGGCGTCAGGTAGAGGTTCCCGGACCAGATGAAGTAGCTGGTGCTCCAGGACGGGTAGGGGAGGATGTAGCAGTTCGCCGTGTCCCAGCCGGAGGGCGCCGGGCAGAAGGTGCCGGGGACCGCGTTGACGTAGTAGGCGTTGTTGTGGACGAACGCCGTCAGCCCGGAGGGCACGTTCATCACGTGGCAGTTCGCCCCGTCCCAGCTCGCGGTGATGGGCGCGCCCGTGTGCGACGTGACGGTCGGCGCGCAGGGGTTGTAGGGGTTATAGGGCGTGGCTGCTGAGAAGAACGCGTACGAGTCGGCGTTGCGGGTGGCGCTGCTGGGATCGACGCTCGCGAGCGTCAGGTTGGCGGAGTAGCCGTACTGGATGTCATCCGTCTTCGCCACGACCCGGAAATGGCTGACTTCATGAATCAGGGTGTCTGCCTTGGAGCCCGGTCCAGTCATGGGCGCGGGCCAGAATCCGGAGCACAGGTGGATCTTGTATTCCTTCCGGGGCTTGACGTAGGCGTAGGCGTTGCTTTGGTTGCAGTCGCAGTAGAACTTGAACGTCTCGTTGTCCACGGCGTTCCGAATCTTCCGGAAGTTCTCACGGACGGTGCTGTAACGAGAGCTGTCGTAGGCGCCGAACCACTGGGTGTAGCGGGTCACCGGGTTCCCCGCCACCAGGTAGTCATAGGAGTCGTTCGCGTAGTTGAGGGCGTGCTGCCGGGCGTCAATCAGTGCGTTCTTCTGCGAGCTGCTGCACTGCTTCCACTTCTCGTTGCTGCCATTGACGATCTTGGTCTCCGGTTCGTCGTCCAGGTCGTCTGGATCCAGGGGCGGCTCGCGACCCTCGATGTCGAGGAAGACGACGTTGGAGACCGCCGTCCCCTTGCCCATTCGCGCGTCCAGGAGCTCGGTCTTGAACTGGACGGCGTAGGTGCCCGAGACGGAGAGGTCGTAGTTATCCCAGAGCGAGGCGATGCCCGAGATGCTCTCCCCCGGCTTCAGCGTGAGGTAATCGCTGTCCGCGGGCGCGTCGCGCCTGTAGAGCCGGCCGATGTACTCCACCGGCTTGCGCTCCAGGGCGACGGTGAGGATGTCCGCCTGGATGCCATCCATGGCAGGCGTCTGGTAGCCGAGGATTCGCACCGGCTCTTTCGATACGTTCGTGAATGTAACGGCGAGGTCGACGGGCGCGTCCGCCGGGAACTTCGTCACCTTGGACGCGAGCTTGATTTCAATGGCCTCCCCGGCGCTCGCGTGGAACGGAACCGACACGAGCGCTGCTACGATGAGACAAATCCACTTCATCCGGCTTCCCCCTGCTTGGGTTGATTGCCCGAGCAGGGTGCGACAGTCTGGCTGGATAATTCAATGTGACTAATGCGCTACTCGGGGCGTGGATTTGTAGCCGGAAAGGTTACAGCGAGCGGTTCATCCCGCCTCGGCGCTTCGTTCCTGAAGACCCTGACCCGTTGAACAGCCGGGCTACGTGCGCATCAACGGGGTGGAGGTCTACGAGAACGGGAGGCCTCCCGGTTTGAGCGGGAGTCCATGAGCAGTCACGTACTCAACCCCGCGACCACCAATCCAGTGGCTTCTTCGTGAGCGGGTCGTACGCATTCGCGAACATCCAGACCGCTCCCTCGATACGTGACACGGCCAGGTCGAAGAAGTCCGCGATGCGATCAAAGCCGATGGACGCGGGCATGGTGAAGATGAGCGACGTCACGGCGCCGCCATCCAGCTGGCCCCCGAGCTCCGCTGCTTCCCGTTGGAGGCGCGTCATCTCCGGGCCTTGATTCATTCCCTCTTTGGGAAAGAAGATCCAGGCGGAGAAGTTCCCGCCTCGCTTCAGGACCTTGAACGTGTCGAGCGCCTCGCCCGTCAGCTCGATTTCGTCGCCGGTCGCGAGTCCCTCCACTAGCCCTGGGGAGGACGTGATCCGATAGCGATTGGGCCCCAATTGTATCGCGGGCACGCGCTCCTTCATCGGGCGCTGATGGGGCGCGACGCGAACCGCCAATGAGATTCCAGGTTGTTGATCCACGGTGTCTTTCGCGATGTGGCTACTTGAAGATCTTCGACAGGAACCACACGACCGCGGACTCCGCGGCGCTGTTGTTCAGGTGCCGGGCGCGGCGGCCGTAGGTCTCGCTGGGCTGGGCCTTGGTCAGCTCATCCGTGTACGGCGCGGAGCCTTCCGGCGCGCAGCTTCCGCAGTACAGCCGCTCCTCCCAGACGAACCCGTAGCGCACGTCCATCCGCCGGCCACACGTCACGCAGGCCGGCTCGTCACCCACGCGCACCTTGGGCAACAGGCTCAGGCTTCGCTTGGGGTCGTACTCGTGCTCGAAGTCGGCGGCGACTGGCTGTGGCTCATGGCGGGCTTCCGGCTCCGCGGCCTTCTGGAGCCGGGCCAGCTCCTCCGCGTCCAGGGCCACGCCCCGGCACTTCGTGCAGACGTCCACCGTCACGTCCCGCAGCTCCACCGCGGGCAGCGGCGCGCTGCCGCACGTGGGGCAGGTGGGCGCCTGACGCCCGCAGGACGGACAGCCCGGGACGTACTGGAGCGAGGCCTCACAGCCCTTGCACTGCCCGGGCTTGCCCTTCGCCTGTTCGAAGACGGCCGTCAGCGTGGGCCCGCCGACGACGCGCGCCAGCATCTCCTCCTCGAACCAGGCGGCCCCGCAGGCGCCGCACTCGTCGCGCACCAGCCCCCGGGCGTAGGTGTTGCGCATCGTCGTCTGGCAGAAGGGGCACGCCTGCATGGCGCCCACAGCCTACCGGGTCTTCCCCGGAAACGGGATGCCGCGCGACTCACCCCGCGCGGCGGCGCTTCTCCTTCTTCGGCTTGGGCTCGGGCGTCTTCGGGGCCGGCGCGGGTTCGCGCAGCTCCTCCGGGACGGGGAGGGC
>NZ_RAWN01000057.1:0-50760 GCF_003668895.1 Corallococcus sp. AB045 | reverse complement strand
AACTGCTCTGGGTACGCACCTTCTCCACCGTGGAGGCACTCCGACAGGCGCTGCTGGAGTGGGCCCACCGGTACAACGAGCACTGGCTGCTGGAGCGCCACCATTTCCGCTCGCCGAGTCAGGCCCGACGAGCGCTGATGCAGTCGAAGCAGGCGGCCTGATTACAACCAATCTGGTGTCTCAACAATTCGGTGCGGTACACGTTGTTGATGTTCAGGACGACTTCGGGGGTACTCGTTGGCCGGGTAGGCCCGTGCGACGTCGAGCAGGTGGTGGGCAAAGACAACCTGCATCCGCTTCGTCTTCGACAGCCCATCCCTGCGGCATTTCTGGGTGCGGCCGCCATACAATCGGCTCGTCACCTCGCCGGCAATGACATTGGCTGAGGCAAACGTGTGCACCACGTCCTTGCAGTCGCGGGTGCCGATGACGGGGCGCTCTCCCGAGCAGGCGCCTCCCCGCCGGTCACCCATCACCAGCTACTCGCGCCACTTCTCCGCAGCGAGCGGCAATGCGTTGAGTTCCGCGCGTGCCTCTCTCCACGGGGGGTAGTGCTTGTCTAGGAGACCGATGAAGCGCTCGCTATGGGTCGGTTCGATCAGATGCAGCAACTCGTGGACGACCACGTACTCCACGAGATCCTTGGGCTTCTTCACTAGCTCGGTGTTGAGCCGAATATTGCCCACCCGGTGGTTGCAACCTCCCCACTTCGTCTTCATGCGCTGGAGGTAGTAGCCGGTGACGCTGACCCCGAGCTTCGCCTCCCACTTCGCGATGAGGGGCGGCACCAGCTCGTGGAGCAAGGTCTTGTGCCAGTCGTGGATGATGTCCGCGCGCTTCGCCGCGCTTGTGCCCGGCCGCACGCGAAGCGTGATCCTGCGGTGACCGAGACGAACGCCGGGCTTCTCGTCGGCCTCGACGAGCGTCAGCAGATAACGCCGCCCCCAGACGTAGTGACTCTCGCGTTCGACGAAGCGTCGCGGCGTCTCTCGCGCCTGGGCCTGCAGCCTTGCTCGCTGCTCCCTGATCCACCCCAGCTTCGAAATCGCGTAGGCGTGCGCGACCTCGACACGAGTGGCCCTCGGCGCGACCAGACTGACTCGGCCCGTCGGCGGATGCACCGAGAGGTGAACGTGCTTGACGTCCTTCCGGGTCATCTCGATGGCGATCTCGCCAATTTGGAACGTCTCGGCCATCAGCATCATCAGTACCCCGGCTGGTTCTTGATGATCTCGAAGAGGGCCTGGGTCGCCGTCCTGTCTCGGTCAAGGAACGGAAACAGCGCGTTCAAGACCTGCGCCTCGCGCGCCTGATCGCCTTTCCATCCGGCCGGGGCGCGCTCGCGCACGACGACATCAATCTGCAAGGCAAGCGCCGCCTTCTCATCGTCGTTCGTCGGGCACTTGAAGTTCGTCGCCGCGATGCTCCCCAGGTTGTTGAACAACACCGCGGCCTCGTGCTTGCCGTGCAGCGCAGCAGGGATGCCCGCCTCGGGCTGCCTCGCCGCGAGCCGCTTCACGAGCGCCTCTGCCTTGCGAAGGAAGTCCTCGTATGCCGCCGCGTCGGCGCGGCTCTGCTTGATGAGGTCATCGAGTAGCTTCGACATCTGCTCGTAGAACCTGGGATCTGTGAGCTGGTCGCGGATGATCGTCTTGCGGACGTTGTTGATGATGCCCTCGGCGATCGCGTTCTTCGAGAGCTTGCCCTTCTCGTTCAGCTTCTTGGCGATGGCGTCGTGGATGCCAGTCTCAATGATCAGCTCGGTCAGCGACATCTCACCCAGCTCACCGAGGTCGGCGGCAGGATCGGCTTGGATGTACGTGTTGATGAGGTGGCGCATGTCCGCCTCGTAGGGCTTGATGTCGAGCTCCTCGCCGGAGTGCTTCTTGATGGCGGCGCGGAGGTCTCCGTAGAACTCGACCTCCTTCTGCAAGGTGGCCGCTTCCGCGTCGGAGTAGCCAGCCTCTGCGAGGTCCTGCGCGACGGCCGCGAAGGCGCGCACGAAGACGGCCACCGCCTTGTAGAACGAGATGCGCAGCGGCTCGGTCTCATTCAGCGCGTTCGGGTTCACGGCGTCGCCGCAGAAGTAGTGAAGGAACTGCTCCACCTCGCGGGGATGCGCGACCGGCTCGCACAGGTAGCGCAGCGCCTCACTTGCCTCGTCGAGCTTCTTTTTCCCCTCTTCGAGCCAGTTCTTGAGGTGGACGTTGTTCTCTGCGTCGCCACCATCGTCGATGTCCAGCTCGTCGGAGCTGTAGACCGCGATGGCCTGCTGCACGTCGCCGAAGAGTTCCTTGAAGTCGACGATGTGGCCGTAGTCCTTGTCTTCTCCGTCGAGGCGGTTGGTGCGGCAGATGGCCTGGAACAGGTTGTGATCGCGCAGCTCGTTGTCGAGGTAGATGTACGTGCAGCTTGGCGCGTCGAAGCCCGTGAGCAGCTTGCTGACGACGATGAGCAACTTCATGTTCGCGGGCTCCTCGATGAAGCGCCGCTTCACTTCGTCTTCGTACTGCTTCGTCGTCTGCCCCTTCTTGAGGACGTGCTGCGTGTAGGTGTCGAACTTGTAGCGCTCGTCGCTGTTCGCTGGCTCGCGAGAGATGGCGTTGTGGTTCGGCTCGTATGACGTGATGATGCCGCAGTACGTGCCGAAGCTCGTGTTCTGGAAGAGCCGGAAGTAGTGGCAGGCGTCGTAGATCGACGGCGCGACGAGGATCGCCGTACCGCGCTCACTGTTCAGGCGCGGCTTGAGGCTGAAGTCCTCGATGATGTTGGCGATGATGCGCTGCTTGCGTTCGCCCGCGCTCATCAGCTCTTCCATCGTTGCCCAGCGCTTGCGAAGCACCGCCCTCTGGAAGTTGTTGAGGCCCTTGGTCTTCTGCTCGAACCACTTGTCGATGGCCGCCCGCGACGTGAGCCGCTGCGGCACGTCGCGCGCCTCGTACTTCAGGTCGAGCACCACCTTGTCGGCGACGGCCTGGTGGAACTTGTACGTGTGGATGTACGTGCCGAACACGTCGCGCGTCATCACCTTGTCTTTGCGGAGCAGCGGCGTGCCCGTGAAACCGATGAAGATGGCGCTCTCGAGCCAGCGCTTCATCTGCTTGTTCATGTCGCCGCCCTGCGTGCGGTGGCACTCGTCGACGAAGACGTAGAAGCGTCCCTTCACGGGCGGCGGCTCGCCCTTCAGGTCGGAGACGTCGAACTTGTGGATGAGCGCGCACAGGAGGCGCGGCGTCGCGGCCCCGAGCTTCTCGACGAACTCCGCGCGCGAGGCGATGCGCGGCGAAACGGACTCCGGGGCGATGACGCCCGCGTTCTTCATCACCCCTTCGATCTGCTTGTCGAGCTCGTCGCGGTCGGTGATGACGAGGATGCGCGCCTCGGGGTCGTGCTCCAGCAGCCACTTGGCGATGAGCACCATCAAGATGCTCTTACCGCTGCCTTGGGTGTGCCAGATGACGCCGCCCTCGCGCTTGCCGATGCGCTCCTGCGCCGCCTTCACGCCGAAGTATTGGTGCTGCCTCGGCACCTTCTTCTGGCCGCCGTCGAAGATGATGAAGTTACGCAGGAGGTCGAGCAGCCGAGTCTTGTTACACAGCTGCGCGAGCGGCCGGTCGAGCAGTGCGCCTTCGGCGGGCGGCGTGGCCTTTGGCGCTTCGTCCTTCCACTCGACAAAGAACTGCTCCGGGGTCCCGGTCGTGCCGTAGCGCAGGCCCTGCGAGTCGCTGCCCGCGAGCACGAGCTGCACCGTGCTGAAGAAGGCCTTGTTGAAGATCTCTTCCTGGTTGGTGATGAGCTGCCGCACCCCGTCGGCGATCTCCACCGAGCTGCGCTTCAGCTCGATCACCGCGATGGCGAGGCCGTTGATGTACAGGACCAGGTCGGGGCGCCGCTCGTGCCCGCCCTTGAGTGTGACCTCCTCCGCCAAGAAGAAGTCGTTCTCCTCGGGATGCTCCCAGTCGATGAGGTGCACGGTCTCGTACGGCCGCGCTTCGCTTACCTTGACCTGCACGCCGTAGCGCAGGAACTGATACGTGCGGAGGTTGGCCGCGTAGAGCGTGGTGCCCGTCGAGTCGATCGCCTTGTGCAGCTCTTCGAGGGCGCGCGTGATGTGTGCCCCCGAATAGCCGCGCCGCTCGAGGTTGAGTTCCAGCTCGGGCCGCACGCAGCGGTTCCTCTCTTCCTTCGAGAGGTTGCCGAGAAAGTAGTAGCCGAGGTTGCCCTCGCGCTTGTCGTCGGTGAACAAAGCGACGACCCGGTCCTGGGTCTTGCGCTCGGAGCGGGGATTCTTAGACACGGGCGCCTCCTGTGGGGACGAGCCGCGTCTTGCCGGTCAGCAGCTCCTGCATCATTGCTTGCTTCAGCTTCCAGGTCTTGTCCCGTCGTGCTTCCAGCGCGGCGAGTTCGGCATCCATGTCCGAAAGGACCTTCGCGACCGCACGCTGCTCGTTGGTCGAAGGCAGAGGAATTTCTGCGCTCGCGACGTGCGCACGATTCGTGGCGTACACCTTCGTTCCGGCAGCGAGACGACGAAGGTGGGCCGCGAACATAGGGATGCACTGAAGGAGCCCCTTGAAGCCATCCGCCAAAATCGCCTTGTCAAATCTGGCAGCGATCGTGTGCAGGCCAGAAACAACTTCAACCGAGTCGCCGATGTCTCTCAGTTCAACTGACTTGCTTACGCCTTCAAGATCCTCGGACGCATCGGCAAAAATGAGGTCGCCATCTCGCAGTCGGTCGAGTCGCGAAGCCTTGTCGGATGGAAGGAAGGGAAGGTCACGTGCCGCTAGATGGGTGGCGCCAGAGGCGTGAATATCCCCGTAGTGCAGGTAGCGAACACTGCCTTCGGGCAGCAACTCGGCGCGCGAATTCACTCCGTTTCGCAGGAATGTGACGTGGTCGCCAAGTCGCACAAACTTCCACTCGCCGCTGAAGCCCGGCAGCCGGGTCTGGCCGGTCAAGAACTGCTGCATCGCGGCCTGCTTGATGTCGCGTTTTTTGCCAATGAGCCGGTCGAGCCCCTCGATCAGGGCGTCGACGTCTGCCAATGTCCTTGCAATTGACTTCTGTTCGTCAGGACACGGCAACGGGAACGGCAGCGGCTTGACGTGCTTGTTGTTGATCTGAGGAACTGACGTCGTATCTGCGAACCGCCACAGTCCGATGTGGGCAAGTGCGTAGTAGAGGTACTCGCAGTCAAGGCCGCCCTGCGGCGTCAACGCCATCAGGTTCGTGTCCATGAACGATTCCTCTTTGAGGATCCGAACTTTGTTCAGCGCAATGGCTGCTCCCCTCTTGGCGAAGACAACGCTGTTTGCCGGAACTGTGTCTCCGCGCTCGAACTGGTACGGGGTATCGGTGGCGCTGAGGTACTTCTCTGAATTACTCAGTTGCTCGACTTTGAAGTAGGGGATGCCGCTTCCGGAGAAGCGAAACAGTGACGGACTGGCTCCACTGGTGATCTTCACGAAGGCACCGAGTCGCGTTGCGTCCCAATCCTTCGGAAGGAGCCCCGCTTCGGTTTGCTTGTATCCAGGCTTCAATCCCACGACGCCCCCATGTTCTTGAGATGGGCCTCAACGCGCTTCGTGAGGTCCGCCACGTCGTCGGCGAGCTTCGGCAGTGGCGTGGCATAGCGTTCGGCCAGCTCGCGCACGCGGGCAGCGAGCGACTGCGAGACGCGATCAAGCTCGCCCTGCACAGCAGCCGACAACCGGGCCATCCACTTGTCGTCGATGACCAACGTCTTGATGTCCGCCTGAGTGAGCTTGGGGTACTTGCCGAGCGCCAGCGCGTCGAGGGCGGCGTCCTGCTCCTTCACCGCGCGCCTGAGCGACGCCGCGCTCTCCGTGAGCTGGAGCCACTGTTCGAGCACCCCGCGCTCCTCCTTAGCGTCCTTGTCTCCCTTGATCTCCTTGAGCCGCGCGTTGATCTCCGCCTTCGCAATCTTGTCGAAAGCACCGAGGAAGCCCTCCTCGCCGCCGTGCTCTTCCTCTAGAGCGGAGATCGCCGACTCAGTGGCCTCGAGTTCGGCCTGCTTGGCGTCGAGAGCAGCCTGCTCCTTCGCGAAGTAGCGAGCCACGATGAGGACCTTGGGCACGACGTCGCACGCCCAGCCCTTGTCTTTCTTCTTGCCCTTCTTGTCGGTCTCGACGATCCGCCCAGGAACCGCTACCCAGCCGTCGGCAGCAAGCAAATAACAGTCGTCCTGCATCGCCTCGCCCCAGTAGCTCATCAGGTGCTGGTAGACGTCGTAGGCGTCGAGCAACGGCACCGAACGAAACGTGGTGAGCAACTCCTCGGCGACGTTCTCGATCAGCGCCTTCGGGTGCCAGCCCTTGTCGAACTCGACGAGCTTCGACCTCGCCGTCTTGCTCCAGTCGGCAAAGGTCTTCGTCGCCCGGTGCTGGAACGCGGCGAACTCGGCGTGGCCAAAAATCGAGGCCTTCACGCCGGCAAGCGGTACTTTCAATCGCGCGTAGCCCGGGCGCCCGGCGGACTCAAACAGCAGGCCGCGCACGCTGGGCAGCACCTTCCAGTACGCCTCGAGTGAGTCGAGATCTCGTTCGGGGATGCCGCCGCGCAGGTGGGCGTCGATGTTGTGCAGATCTTCGGGCTCACTGCTGTCGATGTAGCGCGGCAGGTTCAAGTTGAAGTCGTTCTTCGCGTCGGCGATCTCGTCGATCGGCACCATGCGTGCATAGCGAGGCACATCGACCTGCTTCACGAAGGTATCGACGATGCGGTGAATGTCTTGCTCGCGAAGGCGGTTCTTCGGGCCGTCCTTGGTGAAGCCCTTGGCGGCGTCGATCATGAAAATGCCCTTGCGGCCCGCAGCGTTCTCCTTGTCGAGCACGATGATGCATGCGGGGATGCCCGTTCCGTAGAATAGGTTGGCGGGCAGACCGATGATGCCCTTCAGGTAGCCCGAGCGAACGAGCTTCTCGCGAATGACAGCCTCGGCGTTGCCGCGGAACAAGACGCCGTGGGGCAAGATGCAGGCCGCCTTGCCCGCGCTCTTCATCGAGCGGACGATGTGGAGCAGGTAGGCGTAGTCGCCCTGCTTGGCGGGCGGCTCTCCCCACAAGAAGCGCTGGAAGGGGTCGTTCGATGGTGTGAGTCCAGTGGTCCACGTCTTGTCGGAGAACGGCGGATTGGCGACGACGTAGTCGTAGGTCCGGAGTTGCTTGTCGTCCTTGAACTTCGGTGCGGCCAGCGTGTTCCCCGAGAGGATGTTCGCGGTCGGGAAATCGTGAAGGATCATGTTCATGCGGGCCAAGCCCGCCGTGGTGACGTCCTTCTCCTGCCCCTCCAGCGTGATGTGCTTGCCTGCCTCGGCCGCGACCTTCAGGAGCAGCGAGCCCGAACCGCAGGTCGGATCGTAGGCGGTCGTCGAGGCCTTGGTGTTCGCCTTCGAGATGCCGATCACCTTGGCGATGACGCGGCTGACCTCGGACGGCGTGTAGAACTGGCCCTTGCTCTTGCCACTCTCGGTTGCGAAGTGGCGCATGAGGTATTCGTAGGCGTCGCCGAGCAGGTCGTCGTGGTCGGCGCGGTTCTGCGAGAAGTCGAGCTCGGGCTTCTGGAAGATGCCGATCAGGTTGGTCAGGCGAGCGACCATCGCCGGGCCTTCGCCGAGCTTGTTCGGGTCGTTGAAGTCGGGGAAGTCGCTGCGGGCCAGACGGGCGTTTGCGTCGATGAGCGGCTGGATGATCTGGGTGTTGATCTTGTTGCCGATGTCGCTGTTGCCCTTGAGGGCGATCATGTCCTTGAAGCTCGCGCCCATCGGGATGGTCACGGGCGGGGCGAAATCGGTGCTGTTCCCGTACTTGTCCGTGATGTACTTGATGAACAGCATGAACAGGACGTAGTCCTTGTACTGGCTAGCATCCATGCCGCCACGGAGCTCGTCGCACGACGCCCAGATCGAGGAGTAGAGGTCAGACTTCTTGATAGCCATCAGCGACGTTCCTTGTCTTGCTCAAGCCCTTCGTGTCCGGCGCCACCCGCGCGGGCCCACTCGTCGACCTCGGACAGCTTGAACTTCCAGAGGCGGCCGATCTCGTGAGCTGGCTGGCTGCGTGTTTCGATCTAGCGGTAGACGGAGTCCTTCGCCACGCCCAGGTGCTTCGCGACGTCCTCGACGGAGACCCACGGCTCGCTTGTCATCGACGCAGCTCCGGCTGTGGATGGACCTTGGCTAGGCGAGCAGGCTATCTGGGCCGAAATCTGCCAACAAGACCCGACTAGAGAGGACCGTGCTACCTGCGTGGACAACGCCCGCCCACGCCGCACGCTGCTCGGCCCACGACCCTGGAGTAGTGCCAGGAACAGTTCCTCGAGCACGCACGAACAACAAGGTTTCCACTGCGAAGAGCAAGGTGGACATCCTGCGCAAGCACTTGATCCCCGCCTTCGGCCACCTGAAGCTGGACCAGATCGACACCGCGCGAATCTAGGCGTTCAAGGCGCAGAAGGTGAAGGCGGGGCTCCCCAAGAAGAGCGTCAACAACCTGCTGACGACCCTGCGCAAGCACCTGGCCCTCGCCCAGGAGTTCGGCGACTCAACGCGGTGCCCAAGGTGGAGTGGCTCAAGACGCCCAAGCCCGAAACCGACTTCCTCCAGTTCGAGGAGGCCGAGCAGTTTGGAGGCACTCGCGGAGCCCGGCCAGTGGAAGACGATGCTCTCCCTCGCTCTCAACACCGGCCTGCGCATCGGAGAGCTGGCCGCGCTCTCGTGGGACCGCGTGGACCTAGCCTCCAGACGACTGCTGGTTAAGCGCAACGTCTACCTGAGCCATCTCTGCTCGCCGGAGGGCGGGCACGAGCGCGAGGTGCCGCTCAACGAGTGGGCGCCGAAGGTCCTCCGGGAGTATCCGCGGCGCATCGACTCGCCGTGGGTGTTCCCCCAGCGGGACGGGGGCTTCATCCACCACCCACAGCACACCTGCGCGGAGGCCATCCTCCGCAATGCCACGCGGGCATCCGACCCATCGGGTGTCAAACGCTGGGCCACAACACCTTCGCCAGCCACCTCGCTATGCGCGGAGTGCCTGTCAAGGCCGTCCAGGAACTGATGTGGCACGCGACCATCGAGATGACTGCGCTATGCCCACCGCAGCTCGGACTTGAAGGCGGACGCGGTACGGGCCTTCAACGTGCGCCCCAGGGGCACACAGCCAGGAAGCCTGCCCCAGAAACGACAAAAGCCCCCGAGTCTTTCGACTCGGAGGCTCTTGTTCGGAGTGCCCAGGGCGGGATTCGAACCCGCACACCTTTCGGCGCCACCCCCTCAAGATGGTGTGTCTACCAGTTCCACCACCTGGGCGTTTCGGCGGGGTCCATGTACCGGACCCCGTGGATTCACGCAACAACCAATTCAACGGTCGCGTGAATCCGATGCTTCCTGACGACTACGGCGCGGGCGTCGTCGGCGCGGGAGCCTGCTGGCCCTCCGCCGGCGGCGTCGCGGACCGCTCCTGCTCCACCGCTCCCGGCGCCGCAGGCGGCGGCGTCGTGGCGCCCGGAGTCGCCGGGGCCGTCTTCGCCGGCGGCGTCGCCACCGAACCCGCAGCCACCGAACCGCGCAGGCCCACGAACGACAGGCCCAGCGAGGTCAGGAAGAACAAGCCGGCGCAGACGCCCGTCAGCTTGCTCAAGAAGGTCACCGCGCCGCGCCCACCGAAGGCGCTCGTCGCGGCGCCGCCACCGAGGGCGGAACCCATGCCGGCGTCCTTCCCCGGCTGCAACAAGATGACGAAGATCATGAACACGCAGAGCAGGACGTGCACGATCGTGAAGAAGGTCAGCATGGGTGTTCCCAACGCTCCGTGAAAAGAGGGCGCAACCTACACAAAGTGGTCAACGGGTGACAACTTCTAACGGGGATACCGGCTTCAGCCAGCCGCCTTCACGATGGCCACGAAGTCCGCCGCCTTGAGGCTCGCTCCCCCCACGAGCGCCCCGTCCACGTCCGGCTGACCCAGCAATTCCGCCGCGTTGTCCGGCTTCACGCTGCCGCCGTACTGGATGCGCACCCGCTCGGCCGTCCCCTCGTCGTACATCCGGGTCAGCAGGCCCCGGATGGCCGCGTGGACCTCCTGCGCCTGCGCCGTCGTCGCCGTCCGGCCCGTCCCAATCGCCCAGACCGGCTCGTACGCCAGCACGAACGTCGCCACGTCCGCCCCGGAGAAGCCCTCCAGCGCACCCCGCACCTGGCGCTCCACCACCGTGAGCGTCTGGTTCGACTCGCGCTCGGCCAGCGTCTCGCCCACACAGACGATGGGCGTCATCCCGGCGGCCTTCACCGCCTTCGCCCGCTGGTTCACCGTGGCGTCCGTCTCACCGAAGAACTGCCGGCGCTCCGAGTGCCCCACGATGACGTAGGCACACCCCAGCTCCGCCAGCATCGGCGCGCTGATTTCGCCCGTGAAGGCGCCCGAGGACTCCCAGTGACAGTTCTGCGCCGCCAGCTGCAGGGGTGCCCCCTCCAGCGCGACGTGCAGGGGCTGCAACGCGACGAACGGGGGCGCGATGGCCACCTCCACCTTGTCGCCCATTGCCGCCACCGCGCCGCGAAGCTCCCGCACCAGCGCGAGCGCTTCCGGCACCGTCTTGTTCATCTTCCAGTTGCCAGCGACGATCTTCCGACGAGCCATCGAGGTGTCTCCCCCGGTGCGTACCGCGTGGGTGCCCTACTTCATCTCCAGCGCCTTGATGCCAGGCAGCGGCTGGCCCTCCAGGAACTCCAGCGACGCGCCACCACCCGTGGACACGTGGCTCATCTTGTCCGCGTAGCCCATCTGCTCCACCGCCGCCGCGCTGTCGCCGCCGCCAATCACCGTGACGGCGTCCTTGTTGATGGACATCGCCGCGGCCACCGAGCGCGTGCCCTCCGCGAACTTGTCGACCTCGAAGCGGCCCATGGGCCCGTTCCAGATCACCGTCTTCGCGTCGCGGATGCGCTGCGTGTACATCGCGCGCGTCTTGGGACCGATGTCCAGGCCGATCATGTCCGCCGGCACCACCTGATCCGGCGTCTCCTTCACCGGGCCCTTGCCGTCGATGTCCGCGCACACGATGTGGTCGATGGGCAGCACCAGCGGCGTCTTCAGGCGCTTGGCCGTGTCCAGCAGCTTCGCCGCCAGCGCCAGCTTGTCGCCCTCCTCCACCCGGCTCTTGCCTACTTCGATGCCCTGCGCCTTCAGGAAGGTGTACGCCATGGCGCCGCCCACGAGCAGCGCGTCCACCTTGGGCAGCAGGCTCTCGATGACCTTGATCTTGTCGCTCACCTTGGAGCCGCCCAGGATGGCCACGAAGGGCTTCTGCGGATTGCGCAGCACCTTGTCGCCCAGGTACTCGATCTCCTTGCGCATCAGGAAGCCGGCGGCCTTCTCCTTCACGAAGGGCACCATGCCGGCCGTGGACGCGTGCGCGCGGTGCGCCGTGCCGAACGCGTCGTTGACGTAGACGTCCGCCAGCGCCGCCAGCTCGCGCGAGAAGGCCTCGTCGTTCGCCTCCTCCTCCTTGTGGAAGCGCAGGTTCTCCAGCAGGAGCACCTGCCCCGCCTTCAGGTCATTCACCTGCTTCTTCACGTTGTCACCCACGCAGTCGTCCGCGTGGATGACCTCGTGCTTGCCGCCCAGCAGCTCCGCCAGCTTCTCCGCGACGAGCACCGTGGACAGCTTGGGGTCCGCGCCCTTGGGCCGGCCGAGGTGGGACGCCAGGATGACCTTGCCGCCCATCTCCAGCGCTCGCCGGATGGTGGGGAGCGCTTCACGGATGCGGGTGTCGTCAGTGACGCGGCGCCCCTCCAGCGGGACGTTGAAGTCCACGCGGATGAAGACGCGCTTGCCGGTCAACTGCAGGTCATCGATGTAGCGGATCATCTTGGGTGTCCCTTGTGCCTGTCTCGGTCAGCCTGGGGTGCCGGTGCGGGGAGGCTTTACGCCACGCCCTTGGACACGAGGAACTTCGCCGTGTCGACCATGCGGTTGGAGAAGCCCCACTCGTTGTCGTACCAGGCCATGACCTTGACCATGTTGTCGCCCATCACGAAGCAGTTGGTCGCGTCGAAGATGGCCGAGTGCGGGTTGCCGTTGTAGTCCACCGACACCGTCTGCGCGTCGCTGAACTCCAGCACGCCCTTGAGCGCGCCGTTGGCGGCGGCCTTCATCGCGGCGATGACCTCTTCGGCCGTGACCTTCTTGGTGGTGTTCACCGTCAGGTCCACCAGGGACACGTTCGGGGTGGGGACGCGGACGGAGATGCCGTGCATCTTGCCCTTGAGCGACGGAATCACCTCACCGATGGCCTTCGCGGCGCCGGTGCTGGTGGGGATCATGGAGAGCGCGGCGGCGCGGGCGCGGCGCATGTCCTCGTGGGTGAGGTCCAGGATGCGCTGGTCGTTGGTGTAGCTGTGCACCGTCGTCATCAGGCCCTTCTCGATGCCGAAGTTGTCCACCAGCACCTTGGCGATGGGCGCCAGGCAGTTGGTGGTGCACGAGGCGTTGGACACGATGTGGTGCTTCGCGGGGTCGTACTCGTTCTGGTTGATGCCGTACGCGATGGTCAGGTCCGGGCCCTTGGCCGGCGCGGAGATGATGACCTTCTTGGCGCCCGCGGCCAGGTGCTTGGCGGCGGCGTCACGGGCCGTGAAGCGGCCGGTGCACTCCATCACCACGTCCACGTTCATGTTCTTCCAGGGCAGCGCGGAGGGGTCCTTCTCCGCGGTGACGGCGATCTCCTTGCCGTTCACCACGATGCCCTTGTCCGTGTGACTCACCTCGCCCGGCCACGTGCGGTGCACGGAGTCGTACTTGAACAGGTGGGCCAGCGCCGACGGCTTGTCGAGGTCGTTGATGGCGACGATCTCGAGGTCTTCCTTGCGGCTGAGCGCGGCGCGCAGGATGCAGCGACCGATACGACCGAAGCCGTTGATGGCGAGCTTGATGGCCATGGTGTTTTCCGTCTCCTTGAAGGAGTGGGCCTTCGCGGCCCACCGTCATGAATCTCGTAAAGAAGGCGGGCGACCGTAGGCAGGCGCCCCCGCCGAGTCAACGCTTCGCGTGGGCCGCTTTCGCGCGTGCACGCCGGAGCTGAACAATCACCCCGACCAACAGCCAGAGCCCGGAGGCCGTTCCCGCTCCGGCCCCGCAGCCGCAGCCGCTGTCCGCCTTGGGGGAATAGTCGTTGGGGAGCGTTGGAACGACCGTGGGCTCCGGCGGCGGAGGCGGCGGTGGCGGCTGCACGGGCGGATGCGGATCCACCTCCCGCACCGCCACGCAGGACGACAGCGGCCGGGGGCTGACCGCGGGCGTCACGTCCGCGTCGGGCAGGGCCGGCGCCTGGGCGACGATTCCCGAGCGCACCAGGAACGCGCCCACCAGCCGCGAACGCTCACGATTGGACGCAAGGCCCTCGAACGGGAAGCCCAGCACCAGCACCTGGCCCGCGGGGGCCGTGCCCGCGGAGAGCACGCCCGCGCCCAGCGACGTGCCGGTGTAGCGCAGCACGTCCGCGCCGCCGCCCGTGGGCGCCAGCACGTCCGTCACCCCCACCGGGTAGGCGCCGAGCGTCCCATCCGCCAGCGGCGTGGCCGACAGGTCCGCGAGGAGCCCGCCCGCCGAGCCCTCCACCCGGGCCGCCGGCG
Organism: Corallococcus sp. AB045; assembly: GCF_003668895.1. Lineage (NCBI taxonomy): Bacteria > Pseudomonadati > Myxococcota > Myxococcia > Myxococcales > Myxococcaceae > Corallococcus > Corallococcus sp. AB045. The sequence continues at coordinate 37,109 of NZ_RAWN01000057.1, read as the reverse complement.
CCCCCGCCGCGATGGACGCCCGGAGGATGTCCGTGAGGAACAGCTTGTCGTCCGCGCTCCCGGCCGCGAGCGTGGACACCGTGCGTCCGCCCGACAGCATCAGGTGCCCGCCCCCGGTGACGAACGCGCGCAGGGCGTCCTGCTCCGCCCGCGTCAGGCCCGCGCCCCCCACGCCTCCGCGCCCGGTGGACCAGTCCACCAGCCGGTAGCCCGTGGGCGACACCAGCCCCGCCGCCACCGCGTTGCCCGTCGCGCTGTCGAAGGCCACCGCCGACTGCGCGAACGCCGCGCCGTGCTGGCGCAGGTAGCTGCCGTCGTTCATCGCCTCCAGGTAGACGCGCAGCGGCGCCTCCAGGTCGTACGGCGTCTCCAGCTCCTCGCCGCACGCCACCGTCCTGTCCAGGCGCTCGTACGCGTTGACCATCAGCACCGGCGCCGTGCCTCCCACCCGCACGCCCACCGTGGAGGACGGGAAGGACTCGCCGCCCGCGTTCACCGCTGCCACTCGGAAGTAGCGCAGCGTGCCGGCCGACAGCGTGACGGTGGCCGACGTGTTCTGGACCTCCGTGCCCTCGTCCCAGCCGAAGCCGTCCGCGCTCTGGTAGAGCCGGTAGCCCGTGGGCGCGTCGCGGCCCTCCTCCGACGCGACCTGCGGGGGCTCCGACCACTTCACCTCCACCGCGCCGGGCGTCGCGTTGCGCGCCACCACCGCTCCAGGCGTCTCCGGCGGCAGGTGCACCGCCTGACCGTCGCGGGTCGCGAAGTACTTGATGAGTCCCTGGGTGATGGCACGCGCGGCCACGTGGCGGACGCGGGCCTCCTTGAGGTTCGCCGCGTCCGTCGTGTTGTCGTGGTACGCCATCTCCAGGAGCACGCTGGGCATCTCCGGGTTGTGCGTGGGGTTCACCTCGCCCAGGTTCGCCGAGCGCAGGCTGCGCACCCGCCAGTTCGGATCCACCTCGCGCTTCAGGTCCGTTTCAAGCTGCGAAAGCAGCGCGCGCGCCATCACGTCGCTGTCCTTCACGCCGGTGAAGTTGAGCGTGCCGTCCACCGGGTTCGGTCCGTAGACGTAGGCCTCCGTCCCCCGAATCGTGCCGGACGTGCCCGCGTTGGTGTGCCACGCGACGTAGACGGCGTCCTCGCCCTCCTCATGTAGCCACGCGGCGAAGCGCGGCCGGGACGTCACGTCCGCGTTGCGCTCGTTGGACAGCGCGTTGGCCCCCGACGGCGCGTACACGCTGAACGGCGCCCCGCTGTACTGCACGTGGTAGCGCCCGCTCTCCTCGAAGCGCGGACGCAAGAGCGGCCCCTGCGCCGCGTCGCCCATCAGGCCGCGCCCACCGCCCAGTCGCACCGCGTCCACGGACAGCGTCGCGCCCGTGCCCTGCGCCGAGTCGTTCTCCAGCACCACAGCGCCGGACTCCGGGTGCTGGCCCGCCTTGAAGTAGAAGCGCCCCAGCAGCACCCACGTCCCGCCGTGGCGCTGCTGGTTCACTCGGAAGTGGCTCTCCCCACCCGCGTGCTTCACCACGTAGTGCGCGTCCGTCGCGCGCGTGGGGTCGGATCCATAGGAGACGTAGACGTTGTAGGCCGCGTCCGCCGGCACATCCGGCGTCCACGTCACCTTCGCGGTGGAGGTGGCCGCCGTGTCCAGCGTGCGCGTGGTGCCCAGCGTGAAGGGCTCCACCCCGTTGCCCATGGGCACGGGCGGAGGCGCCCAGCCCTTCTGCGTGGAGGCGTGGAAGCGCGCGGCGTCCCCGCCCTCCACGTAGCCCGTGCCGCCGTTGTCCACGGTGGCGATGAGCGGGTTCAGGTCCGTCTCACGCACGGACACCACCGTGGCGCCCGCCGCCATCAGCATCGGCTGCAGCTCCTGCGACACCACCTCCACGGAGATGAAGTCCTCCACCACGCCCCAGGTGTTGGGCCGCTGCGTCGCCCAGCGCTTCAGGCCGTTGTCGCGATAGAAGCCGTGGCCCGGGCTCAGGTAGATGACCTTGCCGGACAGCGCGCCCTCTCCCCGGCGCGTCTGCGGCACGCCCGCGGCCTTCACGTTGGACTTCGCGGCTCGCGTCTCACGCCGCACCACGGCGGGCGCGTCCGGCGACAGGCGGCGCTGTTCGTGCGCCCGGGGCGCCGGAGCTGGCAGGTATTGAACACCCGGCGGCTCCACCCCCAGGTCGTCGCCTTCAAAAGCTTCGGGACTGCCCTGCGCATGAGCGAGGACGGAGGTGCACAGCAGGGTCAGCGCCAGCGAGCGCGACCAGGACGAAAGGAACGTTCGCATCACGCGACCGACCTTACCCCTTCACTCCCCCGCTTCAATCGGACCCGTGGGTGCTAGCCTGCCCACCCCTTCACCTTCCGATGACCGTTCCTGTATCCCCTCGTCCCCAGTTTCCCTCCCGCCGCAGCAACGGCCTGTTCGCCTCGTTCGGACATGCGTGGGCAGGGCTCATCCACACGGTGGCCTGGCAGCGCAACATGCGCATCCACCTCATCTCCGGCGTGCTGGTGGGGCTGGTCGGCAGCGGCATCCCGCTGGGGCTCGCGGAGAAGGTCACGCTCATCTTCTGCGTGCTGCTCATCTTCTTCGCGGAGATTTTGAACAGCGCGCTGGAGCAGCTGGTGGACCTGGCCGTGCAGCAGTTCGATGAGAAGGCCCGGCTCACCAAGGACGCGGCGGCCGCGGGCGTGCTCGTGCTCGCGGGCGGCACGGTCGTGATTTTCGCCGCCATCCTGATCAACTACTGGGAGACGGTGCGCACCAGCACCGACGCCATCTTCCGGCAGGTCGCGCTGGGTCTGCCGCTGGCCGGCTGCGCCACGGTGCTCGTGCTGCCCCAACCCAGGCCCGCCGCCGTGGACGTGCTCGCGTTCCTGCTGGCCCTGGGGCTGCTCGCGCTGACGGCGCCCACGTCCGCGAGCCTCGTCTTCACCGCGCTCACCGCCGCGCTGCTCGTCATCGCCGCCGCGGCGGCCCGCGAGCGCAGGCGCCATCCCCAGCCCTGAATCCCTGAGGACGACACGGCGCGTCGCGCGGCCCTGAAAGACCGGCGGCCGACGGTCTCAGGCGACGCCGAGCTTCTCGCGCGTCTGGGCATCGGTCGACAGGGCCTCGGCCATGTCCTCCGCCTCGAAGAACGGCCGGATCTCGATGGTGTTCCGGCCCGACATGGGATTGGGGCAGCGCTTCGCCCAGGCCACGGCCTCGTCCATGTCCTTGACCTTCCAGATGGAGAAGCCGGCGATCAGCTCGCGGGCCTCGGTGAACGGCCCGTCAATGACCGTGCGGCCGGGACCCTCGCAGGCGATGCGCTTGGCTTCGGAGGAGGGCTTGAGGCCGGCGCCGGCCACCATGACACCGGCCGTGACCAGCTCCTCGGTGTACCGTTCCATCGCCTCGAACGCCTCGGGCGTGGGGGGCACGGCCTTTTCGCTGTCCTCATTGGCGATCATGAACACCATCACCCGCATCGTCTGCCTCCTGGTTTGAGCCGGCCTCTATGGCGACTCACAGTGGCGACGAACGGGCATGTCGGAGATCGACAGCGTTCTACGAATCCTGCTCGGGTTTGCTCCCGCCACCTCGCGGGTGGGGCGCCCGGAACCAGTCCGGAGCCCGCTCACCCGCGGAGGGTTGATGCAGGGGAGTCTAAGGGGCTACGCGCGCTGATGAAAGCCTGCCCCGGAGTCGGGGGCTGGCGTCGACTGGGCGGCGGCGACCGCCTTGTCGCCTTCCTTCAGGTCGGTTGTCACGAGCTCCAGGAGCTCCGTGGCGATGCCGATGACCTGGTGCGGCGTGTAACCGCTTGCGCGCAGCTGGTTGAAGAACGTGCGCGCGAGGATGCGGGTGCCCTTCTGGTCGGTGCTCACGGGAATTGCCTCCGGAATCGGCGTCACATGTTCGGCGCCGCAACTACGTGCGAGTCCGGTCTTCAACCTCCGTGCCAGCCGTTCTCTTCCGAACGGATTCTCCAGCAGTCCTCAGGGGTTGAAGCCCGGAACTGGACGGCACGGAACGTGGAGTGTGCGAAGGGGGTTACGCACCCGGACGTCCGCTCAGCCTGGAACGGCGTTCCCGGGTGCATCGGCGGGTACGCACCCACCCCACGGGCCATCTTGTCTTTTCAAGTGCTTGCATTCCCTCCGGGGGGTGGAGCACATACGCGCCCCCACCGAGGAGTCAGAACACAATGGCGTACCGGGTGAACAACATCGGGCTGTGGCTGGACGAGCCGGAGGAGCTGCTCGGCCAGCGCGCCGCGGAGAAGCTGGGGGTCACCCGGAGCGACCTCGCCTCCGTGCGAGTGGTGCGCTCGGTGCTGGATGCGCGCAAGAAGGGCAGCCCGCGTTACATCTACACGCTGGAGGTGGAGCTGGCCCCGGGCCGCAAGGCGCCGCGGCTGCCCCCCGACGTGAGCGAGGCCCCGCCCCTGCCAGAGCTGCCGCCGCGCGTGAAGGAGCCGGAGAAGCTGCCGCTCATCATCGGCACCGGACCCGCGGGGTTGTTCTGCGCGCTGGGCCTGCTGGAGCGCGGCGTGCGCAGCATCCTGCTGGAGCGCGGCAAGGAAGTGGTGACGCGCCGCAAGGACGTGGCGAAGCTCATGCGCGACGGGTCGCTCGACCGCGAGAGCAACATGAACTTCGGCGAGGGCGGCGCGGGCGCGTACACGGACGGCAAGCTGTCCACGCGCATCAACCACCCCATGGTGCGCAAGGTGATTGAAGCCTTCGCGAAGTACGGCGCGCCGGATCACATCCTCATCGAGGGCAAGCCGCACATCGGCTCCGACCTGCTGCCCGGCGCGGTGGCGAAGCTGCGCGACGAACTCATCGCGGGTGGCTGCCAGGTGCACTTCGAGCAGCGCGTGGACGACCTGCTCTACCGCGACGGCCGCATCGCGGGCGTGAAGATGGCGGACGGGCGCACGCTGGAGAGCGACCGCGTCATCCTGGCGCCGGGCAACTCCGCTCGCGAGCTGTATGAGCGCTTCGCCGCCGACGGCCGGGTGAGCGTGGAGGCCAAGCCCTTCGCGCTGGGCTTCCGCGCGGAGCACCCGCAGTCGTTGATCAACGGCATCCAGTACGGCTCCGCGGCGAAGCACTCCAAGCTGCCGCCCGCGGACTACAAGCTGGCGGAGAACCTGGACGTGGACGGCGAGGTGCGCGGCGTCTACTCGTTCTGCATGTGCCCCGGCGGCATCGTCGTGCCCACGCCCACCGAAGAGGGGCTGCAGTGCACCAACGGCATGAGCAACTCGCGGCGCAACGCGAAGTACGCCAACGCGGGCATCGTCGTGTCCGTGTCCGTCGCGGACTTCGCGCGCGAGGGTTTCCACGGGCCGCTCGCGGGCCTGGAGTTCCAGCGGCACTGGGAGGGTGAGGCCTACAAGCTGGGCGGAGGCCGCTTCTTCGCGCCCGCGCAGACGATTCCGGACTACCTGGCCGGCCGCGTGAAGAAGGACCCCGGCGACACCAGCTACCGCCCGGGCCTGGCGCACACGGACCTGAACAAGCTCTTCCCGGAGCGGCTGACACAGTCGCTCAAGGCGGCGCTGCGCACGTTCGACCGGAAGATGCGGGGCTTCATCAGCGACGAAGGGAAGCTCATCGGCATCGAGAGCCGGACGTCCTCGCCGGTGCGCATCACCCGGGGTGACGACCTCCAGTCCGTGTCCATGCGCGGCCTGTACCCGGTCGGCGAGGGCTGCGGCTACGCGGGCGGTATCGTGTCCTCCGCCATTGATGGACTGCGCGCCGCTGAGCAGATTGCCACCGAGCTGGCTTGAGGTCCCCGCCCCCTTCCGGGCAGGGTAGGCCGGGAGGGAGGAAGACCCATGGCGTACCGCGTGCGCACTCCGGATGGTGAGCTGATGTTCCCCTCGCTGGGCGACATCGAGCGCGCCTATGTGCAGGGACTGGTGGACCCAGACGACGAGGTGCGCGAGGACGGCGCGGAGAAGTGGCGCAAGGCGTCCTCGCTGCCCGTCCTGGCCCGGGCGAAGAAGCCCCACGGCCAGGACACGTCCAAGCGCGCCCAGACGCTCACGGTGGTGGGCGCGGTGGCGGCGGGCGTGCTCGCGCTCGTGCTGCTCTTCACCGGTACGAACTGGAATGTCCGGATGATGGGCATCGCGCTGGCCCTGGTGGTCAGCGGAATGCTCACCCGGGTGTCCTTCAAGGCATACAAGCGGCCTCCGCCCGTCCTCTGACGACGCTCCCTCCCCTGCCCTCCAAGGCAGCGGCACGGCCCTCGCCGCCAGCAGGCCCCACACGGCCCATGTTTGGTGGAAGGCACCCCGCGGGGTGCCTTCCATCGCGCTGGAGGAGGACCGCACCTTGCTCAGCACCTACCTGTCCCGAGAAGCCGCCCGCAAGCTTCGCCATGGCGCCCCCTGGCTGCGCCGCGAGGACATCGTCTCCATGGAGGGCGAGCCGCAGCCCGGCACGCCCATGCAGCTCAAGGACGAGGACGGGCATGTCCTGGGGCTGGGAGACGTGGACCTCCAGGCCTCGTACGCGGTGCGCCGCCTGGGCCTGCCGGACGAATCCGTGGAGGGGCTCATCCCGCGCCACGTGCGCCACGCCTTCGAGCGGCGCGGCCGGCTGGTGGACGACCCGCGCTTCTGCCGCATCGTCAACGACGACGGGGACGGCCTGCCGGGCCTCATCGTGGACCGGTATGATCAGCACTTCGTCGTCCAGACGCTCACCCGCTCCATGGACGCGCGGCAGGAGGAGATCACCCGCACGCTGGGAGAGGTGACGGGGGCTGCCTCCGTGCTGCTGCGCAACGACACGCTCCGGCGCAAGGCGCTGGGCCTGCCCGCGCAGCGCCCGCACGTGATGTACGGCACGCCGCCGCGCTGGTGCCGCCTGCTGGAGATGGGCGCGCGCTTCACCGTGGACCTCACCTACGGCCGGGGCACGGGCTACGCGTATGACCACCGCGAGCTGCGCCGCTTCCTGGTGCGCACCGGCAACGGGGACCGGGTGTTGGACGTGGCGTGCAACGTGGGCGGCCTCTTCGTCCACGCGGGGCGACACGGGGCGAAGCAGATATTGGCCTTCGACGGCAACGCGGACGCGGCGGACCTGGCGCGGGAGAACGCGGAGGCCAACGGGCTGCTCGGCCGGGTGACGGTGGAACAGGGCGAGCCGCTGGCCGTGCTCCGGGCCCTCAAGGAGACCTTCGACCTGGTGCTGCTCGACACGCTGGGGGTGGCGTCCGAGGAGGACTTCATCGAACAGGTACGGCTGGCCCTGCGGCGCACCCGCCATGGCGGACGGTTGCTCGTGGTCGGTTATCACCCACCGCTGGCGTTGGGCTCGTTCACGGAGTGCGTGGCCACGGCCTGCGAGCAGGAGGCGCGCATCGCATTCCGGCTGGTACGGATGGGACTGCCGCCGGACCACCCGGCGCCGGTCGGCTCCCCAGGGGCCGAGTACCTGGAGGCGGTGGCGCTCGAGGTGAGCTGAAGCCCGTGCTGTTTCGCCCTCGACGGGCCCTCCTCGGTGTTAGTGTCCGCGCCGCGATGACAACCGAAAACGAGTCCCAGGCCGCGACCTCTTCCACCCCGGAGGCTTCCGTCGAGACCGTCCGCAAGGTGTACGCGGCGGACCTGCGCGAGAAGGACCGGGTCAACACCGTCTTCCGCGTCACCAAGAAGGAGAAGGTGAACGCGCGCAGCGGCAAGGTGTTCCTGTCGCTGTCCCTGGCCGACAAGAGCGGCACGGTGGACGCGCGCGTCTTCGACAAGGTGGACGCGCTGGAGCCCGCCTTCCAGAGCGGTGACTTCGTCCTCGTGCAGGGCAGCGTCATCGTCTTCCACGGCCGCACCCAGGTCGTCGTGGAGGCCATGGAGCGCCTGGATCCGGAGCCGCTCGACCCCAAGGAGTTCGAGCCGCCCCCCGCCCCGCCCGCCGAGGCGAAGGCCGAGTCCAAGGCCGGCGAAGCGAAGTCGGGCGAAGCGAAGGCCGAGTCCAAGGCCGGCGAAGCGAAGTCTGGCGACGCGAAGGCCGAGTCCAAGTCGGGCGAAGCGAAGCAGGCTGAAGGCAAGGCCGAGCGCCACGAGGGCGGCGGTGGTCCGCGCGCGGTGGGGCAGATCCGCGAGCTCGTCACCGAGCGCGTCAACGACCCGTTCGTGAAGCAGCTGCTGCTGGCGTTCCTGGACGACGCGCAGGTGTCCTCGGCGCTGCCGGTGGCTCCGGCGGCCAAGGGCGTGCACCACGCGTGGCGCGGCGGGCTGGCCGAGCACGTCCTGTCGGTGATGCGCCTGACGCTGCGTGTGTCGGACCACTACCCCATGGCGGACCGCGACCTGCTGCTGGCCGGCGCGTTCCTGCACGACGTGATGAAGGGCGGCGACGGGGCGTCCGACAAGGGCTTTGACACCTCCGACGAGGGCCGGCTGGTGGGCCACGCGGTGCTGGCCGCGCAGAAGATCCGCGAGAAGACCCTGGGCATCCCGGGCTTCCCGCCGCTCCTGGAGCAGCACCTGACGCACCTGGCGATCTCCCAGACGGGGCCGTCCGGCGCCCCCAGCGCGAAGGTGCCGGTGACGCTGGAGGCGCAGATCGTCGACACGCTCAGCTCGCTCGACGCGCGCATCTCCTCGTGGGTGGAGGCCATGCAGCGCGATCCGAACGAGCGCTGGACGGACCACCTGCGCGCGTACGACCGCTCGCTCTGGAAGGGCTTCGTGCCCACCGGCCGCGGCCGGGCTCCGGTGGAGGGCGGCCGCCGCAAGCACCGCGAGGAGAAGCGCAAGGCGCGCGCCGACAAGGGCCCGCCGTCCCAGGCTGGCGAGGGCGCTGCCGCCCCCGCGTCCCAGGAGGCCCGTCCGGAGCGTCCGCCGCGGCCTCCGCGCGAGCCCCGCGCCGAGCGTCCGCCGCGTGAGGACCGGGGTCCCCGCGAGGAGCGCCCCGCCCGTCCGCCGCGCGAGGACCGTCCGCCCCGCGACCCCAAGAGCCTGCCCGGCGAGCTGACCTTCAAGCCGTTCAGCGCGCTGGCGCCGGCCCCGAAGTCCGGTGATGAGGGTGGTGGCTCCTCGGAGGGCTGAAGTCCATGGCGAAGCGGCTGGGAGAGCGGTTGATTGAGGCCGGCCTCGTGACTCCGGGGGCCGTGGAGCAGGGTCTGGAGCACCAGAAGATCACCGGCCACAAGCTGGGGGACTGTCTGGTGGAGCTGGGCCTGCTCCAGGAGGCCGCGCTGCTGCGGCTCCTGGCCAACGAGTTCCAGACCCGCTTCGTCACCGCGGACAAGCTGGCCAAGGTCCGCATCGACACGAAGGTGTTGGACAAGCTGCCGGTGCGGCTGGCGGAAGCGCAGAACGTGCTCCCGCTGGCCGTGGATCCGGAGCGCAAGCTGCTCTCGGTGGTGGCCGCCGAGCCGCAGAACAAGTCGCTGCTCGACGAGATCGCCCTCGTCACCGGCATGTCGGAGGTCTACGCGTACATCGGCCTGCGCAGCGCCATCTCCGCGGCCATCCGCAAGCACTACTACGGCGACCCCACGGCGTTCTCCACGCTGCTGGAGGGCCCCTCCGCGAACAATGGCCCGCGCCGTCCGGACACGCCCTCCAACACGCACGTGGGCGCGGAGCCCGGGCGCAGTGGGAGCTCCGGCGGACGCAGCAACGCCACCAGCCTGAGCATGCGGCTGGAGACGGACGCGCGGATGCGGCTGCAGCGCGCCGGCAGCGGCACCAACGTGGCGCGTGTCTCCACGCAGCGGCGCGAACCGGGCGGCCCGCGCGGGCTCATCAGCGACACGGACTACGTGGAGACGCTGAGCCTGATGGTGGGGCTGCTGGAGCAGGACCGGCCCCGGCACCGCGGACACTCCGCGCAGCTGGCGCGGCAGGCGGGCATCGTCGGCCAGCGCATGGGCATGCCCCACAAGGAGCTGGCGGCGCTGTCCATCGCCGCGTACCTGCACGACCTGGGCAAGCCCCCGGAGCGGCACTTCTCGCTGGCGAGCAACGCGGCCAATCCGGAGTGGAAGGCCCAGGCGAAGGCGTGCTGCCGCGCGCCCACGAAGCTCTTCGAGACGGTGCACCTGCCCGCGCAGGTGAACACCATCCTCGCGCAGCTGTACGAGGCCTGGGACGGCTCCGGCACGCCCCAGGGCGCCAAGGGCGAGGACATCACCCTGGGCGCGCGCATCCTGGCGGCGGTGGACAGCTTCCTGGAGCTGACCAAGAACCCGGGCAATGCGTTCGGCCGCGTCTTCACCAAGCAGCAGGCGCTGGAGCACCTGAAGAAGAACGCGGGCGTGCTCTACGATCCGGTGGTGGCGGACATCGTCGGGCAGCTGCAGAGCGGCGCGCTGCTGGTGCACCGGCTGGCCAGCGAGGGCCGCCAGGTGCTCATCGCGGAGCCGGACGAGGCCACGCGCGGCGAGCTGCTGGAGGCGGTGCTCAAGCAGGAGCTGGTGGCGCACGCGCTCTCCACGCTGGACGGCGCGCTGGACGGCCTGTCGCGGCAGGACTGCGACGTGCTGGTGGTGAGCCTGCGCCTGGGCCAGCAGGAGGTGATGGACCTGCTGGAGGCCGTGCGCTCCATGCCGGAGAGCGCGGGTCTGCCCATCGCCGTGGTGGGCGAACCGGATGCCCAGGCGCGCGAGCGGCTGCTCATGGCGGGCGCGACGGCGGTGCTCTCCCCGAGCGACAAAGCGGAGGTCGCCCGCACGGTGCTGTCCCTCTTCCAGGACCGCGTGCAGCACAACGGCCCGGGCCGGGTGGTGCGCGGCAGCTTCGACGAGCTGCCCCCGAAGGAGCTGTTGCGCACGCTGGGCGGCGGCAAGAAGAGCGGGAAGCTCCAGCTGCGGAGCCACACGCTGGAGGGCTCGCTGCACCTGGAGCGCGGCCGCGTGGTGCACGCGGCGTTCGGCGGCCACGCGGGCGAACCCGCGCTGCAGGCCCTGCTGAAGCTGAAGCAGGCGGACTTCGTCTACGACCCGGACGCGCTGCTGCTGGACATGCCGCAGTTGGACCAGGACCTGGAAGCCCTGGCCAACGCGCTCACGCCAGCGTGAGGTTGAAGAGGCGGGCCGCGTTCGCCGTGGTGACGCGGGCCACCTCTTCCAGCGACACGCCCTTCAGCTCCGCGACCTTCTTCGCTGTCTCCAGCACGTGCGCGGGCTCGTTCTTGCGGCCGCGGTGGGGCACCGGCGCGAGGTACGGGCTGTCCGTCTCCACCATCAGGCGCTCCAGCGGCGCGAAGCGCACCGCGTCCTGGAGGGCCTCCGTCTTCTTGTAGGTGACGACGCCGGACAGCGACAGGAAGAAGCCCCGGTCCAGGTACTTGCGGGCCGCGGCCGTGTCGCCGGTGAAGCAGTGGATGACGCCGCTGGTGACGTCCTCGGCCGCCAGAGCCGCTTCGCAGTCGTCGTGCGCGTCGCGCACGTGCACCACCAGCGGCTTGGACAGGCGCTTCGCGAGCGCGCACTGCCGCCGGAAGACGGTGGCCTGAATCTCGCGCGGCGAGTAGTCGTAGTAGTAGTCCAACCCGGCCTCGCCCACGGCGCGCAGCTCCGGACGGGCGCAGGTGCGCTCCAGCATCTCGAAGTCCGCTTCGGTGGCGCGGGCGGCCGCGTGCGGGTGGATGCCCAGCGTGGGCGACAGGAACTCCGGGTGCCGGGCGGCGACCTCCAGCGCGTGGCCCCAGTCCCCGGGGGCGTGGAACTGCCCCACCAGCACCGCGTGCACCAGCCCCGCGGCGCGCGCGCGCTCCAGCACGGGCGCCACGTCCGCGTAGTCCTTCGGCTCCAGGTGGCAGTGCGCATCAACCAGTTTCATGGCTTCTCCTGAAACAGCTCTTCCAGCTCCATCCGCGCATCTTCCGAGGCGAAGGTGGGCACGGCGGCGCGCACGCGCTCCAGCCCCTCCGCCACGCCCAGACGCCACACGCCGTCCGCCGCATCCAGCCGGTCGTCCTCCGGCGTGCTCCGGTCCTCCAGCACGGCGAGCAACCAGGGCAGCGCCTGCGCATCCCCCAGCCGGCCCAACCCGCGCGCGGCGGCGCCCCGGCACGGGTCCTTCGCGTCCGCGAGGATGTCCTTCAGCCGCTCCAGCGCGCCCGGGACCTTCAATTCACCGCACAGCTCCACCGCGAGCGCCCGGTCCGCGCTCCACTTCTTGCGCGTGCGCTGCATCAGCCAGTCCGCGCCCTCCGGGTCGCCCAGCTTCAGCAGCACGCCCGCGGCCTGCGTCTTGTCGAACGCGGGCAGCAGCCACTTGCCGAAGAGGCGCTTCACCGCCGGCAGCGCCCGCGTGTCCTCCAGTTCCGCCAGCGCGCCCAGCGCCCGGAAGCGCAGCGTGTCCACGTCCAGCGCGGCCACGAGCACGTCCAGGCCGGCGGGGTGCTTGAGGGCGGCGATGCCTCGCGCGGCCTCGAAGCGGACCTCCGGCGTGGGGTCCTCCAGCATTCCGGCCAGGGCTCCGCGCGCGTGCGGCAGCGCGAGGTCCGCGAGCCGTCCGGTGGCCTCCAGCCGCACGCGGGTGTCCTCGTCACGCAGCCTTGGCAGGAGCATGTCCGGGAGCTGTTCCGGCGGCAGGATGACGGACGCCAGACTCACGCCGGAGCGGCGCACCTCCGGCTGCGCATCCGCGAGCAGCCGCACGAGCACGTCCGTGAACTCCGCCGCGTGCGCGGGCTCCTCCGACGCGAGTTGGAACAGCAACTCCGCCGCCTCGGCCCGGCTCGCCGGCCGCTTCTCCCGCTCCAGGGTCAACAGGGCGCGGTCCCGCTCGGCACGCCAGTCCGCCACGTCTCGTCACCTCTCTGGCGCCCGGGCCTTCCCATGCCTGGCGCGTCCTTGGAGTTCCCGTCGCCGTCCGACGCCAGGGGCCTATCGCTCCACCCGAATCTGAAACCACTCCCGCGCCGCATGGATTCAGAGCGGGAGGGCATTCCGGACGACGCCCTACCCTGCTCCCACCCGGACCGGAAGCGACCGCCCGCGTGCGCGCGCACGGCTCGCATCCCGGGGAGCTCGGCGGCCGCCCGGGATGCCACCGCTCGAGTTACTTCACGTCGGCGCCGGGCGGCACGTCGCCCGGCTCCAGCAGGGACAGGTCCTTGCCGCCCGAGCCCGCCGTCAACAGCATGCCGCGCGACTCGATGCCCTTGAGCTTGCGCGGCTTGAGGTTCGCCACCACCACCACGCGCCGGCCCACCAACGCCTCGGGCGCGTACGCCTCCGCGATGCCGGACACGATGGTGCGCGGCGTGCCTTCACCCAGGTCCACGTCCAGCTTGAGCAGCTTGTCCGCGCCCTTCACCTTCTCCGCGGCCACGATGCGTCCCGCCTTCAGCACCACCTTGGCGAAGTCCGCGAACTCGATGTCGGCCGCGGGCGCGCCTTCCGCCGCCCCCGCTCCCGGGGACGCCTGCGTGGTGGTCACCGCTTCCGGAGTCTTCGCTTCCACGGTCTTCTTCTCCGTCTTCTTGTCCTTGCCGCCTGCCTTCACGGGCTCGGCGACCGGCGTCCCCGCGGGGACCTTGATGATGGCGTTGACGCGCTCCTCCTCCAGCCGGGGCAACAGCGGCTCCGGCGTGCCCAGCGGACGGGTGCGGTCCAACAGCGGATACTTCGCGGTGGCGAGCGCCTGGAACGTCAGCGGCTCCGCCCCCAACTGCGCGAACAGCTTCTCCGAAATGCGCGGCGTCACCGGCGCCAGGAGCGCGCCCAGCAGGTACGCCACGTCCGCCGCGTCCGACAGGTCCGCGCGCGCGGCCTCCGCGTCCTTCTTCACCAGCGCCCACGGCGCCGCCGTCTGCAGGAACGCGTTCGCGGTGGAGGCAATCTCCGTGATGACCCGGATGGCGTTGCGGTACTCCAGCTTCTCGAACGCCTCGCGCACCTCCGGCACACGCGCCAGTGCGTCCTCCACCAGCTTGCGCCCCGGCCCTTCCGCGCGGCCCGGCGCGAGCTTCTTCTCCAGCGGCCCGGCCAGCAGCGACAGCGCGCGGTTGGCCAGGTTGCCCACGTTGTTGACGAGCTCGCCGTTCACCCGCAGGCGGAAGTCCTTGAGGTTGAGGTCCAGGTCCTCCACGCCCGCGCCCAGGTTGGCCGCGTAAAAGTAGCGCAGGTAGCTGGGGTCCAGCAGGTCCAGGTAGTCACGCGCGGCCACCATGGTGCCGCGGCTCTTGCTCATCTTCTCCCCGTTCACGGTCAGGTGCCCGTGCACCTTGATCTCGTTGGGGATGTGGAACCCCGCGACGTTCAGCACCGCGGGCCAGAACAGCGCGTGGAAGTAGACGATGTCCTTGCCGATGAAGTGGACGATGCGCGTGGGCGCGTCCTTGCCCCAGTACGCGAGCGCGTCCGGGACTCGGCCCGACTCCTTCGCCCACTTCTCCGTCGTGGCGATGTACCCGATGGGCGCATCCAGCCAGACGTAGAAGAACTTGTCCGTCTCACCCGGAATCGCGAAGCCGAAGTATGGCCCGTCGCGGCTGATGTCCCAGTCCGCCAGGCCCTTCTCGAAGAAGCCCTGGAGCTGGGCGGCCAGGCCCGGGTGGATGAAGCCGGGGCGCTTGAGCACTTCCTGGAGGAAGTCCGCGTGCCGCGACAGCTTGAAGAACAGGTGCACGGAGTTGCGGCGTACGGGCGGCGTGCCGCACAGCGCGCACTTCGGGTCGATGAGGTCCGTGGGGTTGTACGTCTTGCCGCACTTCTCGCAGGCGTCGCCGTACTGATCCGTGGACCTGCAGTTGGGACAGGTGCCCCGGATGAAGCGGTCCGGTAGGAAGCGCTTGTCCTTCTCGCAGTAGGTCTGCTCGATGTCGCGGCGGTCGATGTCGCCCGCGTCCTTCAAGCGCCCGTAGATGAGCTCCGCGTAGTGGCGGTTCTCCGGCGAGTTGGTGGAGTGGAAGTAGTCGAAGCGGATGTCGAAGTCGCGGAAGTCGCGCTGGTGCTCGTCGTGGAAGCGCGCGACGAACTGCTCCGGCGGGATGCCCTGCTTCGCGGCGTTGATTTCGATGGGCGTGCCGTGGGTGTCATCCGCGCAGAAGTAGACGACGTCCTGGCCGCACGAGCGCAGGAAGCGGACGTAGATGTCCGTCTGGATGTACTCGACAGCGTGGCCGAGGTGGATGGCGCCGTTCGCGTACGGAAGGGCGCTGGTGACGAGGGTTCTCTCCGCCATGGACTCTCCTGAGGGCGGCGGACCATAGCCGCTCGGGGATACGAGGTCATCGCCAACATGCAGGCCGGACGCTGCATGGCGCGAAGGGGGATGTTATCGAGCGGACGCCATGTGCACCGTCCTCCTCCTCCGTAACGTCCACCCCGAGTGGCCGCTGGTCCTCGCCGCCAACCGGGATGAGTTCTACGCGCGCCCGGCCCACGGGCCGAAGGTCCTCTCCGAGTCCCCCCGCGTGGTGGGCGGCCAGGACGTGGAGCGGGGCGGCACGTGGATGGGGGTCACCCACGAGGGAGTCGTGGTCGCCCTGACGAACCAGCGCGGCGCCCGGACCCTGGGCCTGGCCCCCCGCTCCCGGGGCGAGGTGGTGCTGCGCGCCCTGCAGGCCGGGTCGGTGGCGGCCATCGAGCGCTACCTTGGCACCCTGCCCGCCCCGGAGTTCCTGCCCTTCAACCTGCTCTACGGGGACGCGCGCACCCTGCGGGTAGCCTACGCGCGGCCGGGCCATGAGCACCTGCTGCACGAGGACGTCCCGGACGGCGTGCACGTGCTCCCCAACGACAGCCTGGACAACCTGGCGCTCCCCAAGGTGCGGCGGGCGCATGCCCTGGCGGAAGGCGTGGCGAAGCGCCCGTGGCCGGAGCTGGTGACGGGGCTCCAGGCGGCCCTGGCCGACCATGCCCTGCCGCCCCGGGAGGCCGCGACGGGGCCGCTCTCGGAGGATGGCCTGCCCGCGGACTTCCTCCAGCAGCTCCAGGCACTGTGCATCCACACGGAAGAAGGCTACGGGACGCGCTCGTCCGCCATCGTCGCGCTCGGGCCCGGCCGCGTGGGGCACTACCTGGCCACGGACATCGCGCCCTGCCAGGGCGGCTGGCGGGACGTGACGGGGCTGCTCACTGCGCCCTGAGCGGCCCGCCGCGTCTTCAGTCCAGCCGCGCGCGCATCACCGCGTCGCGGCCCGCGTCGTAGGTGGCCTCGAAGGCGGGGCCCCGGCCGGTGAAGGCCTCCACCGGGGGCATGGCCACGTCCACGCGGACCTCCCGCACGTCGCAGCCCAGGTCGGAGCGGTAGAAGGCCGGCTCGCCCGTGACGTTGATGGCGATGAGCCGCGCGCCCGGGAACAGCTGACACGCGTCATGGATGGGCGTCGCGGACACGCGGTCCGCGCCCGGGTCGATTCGCTCCAGCGTCGCGTCCTTGAACAGGAGCGGGTTGGAGGCGCTCGCGGAGACGGCCTCCGACAGCGGACCGCGCGTGACAGTCACCAATCGGATGCCGCCCGCGAAGGGCTCCTGGTGGAAGGTGGCGAAGGGCACGGGTAGCTCCTCCACGCGCGCGCCCGCGTAGAACTGATCCAGCACCTGGGTGAAGCGCTCATGGCTCAAGGGCGGCACTGTCGCCGCGCCACCCGCCGCGCCCAGCGCTCCCGCCGCCACGGCCGGTCCCAGCGCGCCACCCGACACCAACACCGCGAGCAGGCCCACCGCCGCGCCCACCGCGCCGCGTGTCGCCGCGACCTTGCGCGTCTCGTCTTCGTAGGTGGTGAAGAAGGAATGGTAGCGCTGGCGCAGGTTGGCGCCGGGCTGGGACGCGTAGAGGCCGCCCACCACCGCGCCCATGCTGTTGCCCACCACGCAGTCGATGGGCACGCCCCGGGCCACCAGCGCATCCAGCGCGCCCACGTGCGCGAGCCCCTTGGTGCCTCCCACCGACAGCACCACGCAGGTGCGCGAAGCGCGCGTGTCCCGGTGACACGACAGGGCCCCGGAAGCCACCACCACCGTCAGCAACACCAGCCCCAACCGCCGCCCCATGCAGCCTCCCACGTGCGAAGTCGGGCCACCCTACCCCGTTCCCGCGCGACAGGCGTCATGGCCCCCAGAACACGACCGCCCCCGGGACAGGAGCCCCGGAGGCGGAAGGTGACCTTCACGAGGCCCGGCGTGGACTCACGCCGGACCCGCGTTGGGAACTAGTACGTGGCCTTGAGCGACGTGCCGCTGTACGTCGAGTAGCCGCGCAGCATGATGTACATCTTGCCCGCCGAGGCCTTCGCCGCCGCGCTGCACGTCTCGTTGTTGCCGCCCAGGTACGGACGGCAGTCGTAGGACGACGTCGTCGGGGCGGAGCCGAACTTGATGTACATGTCCGCGTCGCCCGTGCCGCCGCTCATGGCGTAGGTGGACGCCTTCGCGGCCGGCAGGTCGATGCAGTACAGGGTCTCGGAGCCGGTCGCGCCGGACAGGCCCGTCTTCGCGACGCCGTTGGTCAGCGCGGTGCAGGTCGGAGGCGTGACCGTGCCACCCACGCCCACCGCTTCCCAGGCGGCCGTCACGGCAGCCTGCTCGGCCGCGGTGTAGCCCAGGGCCACGGCGGCCTGGACGGTCCAGGTCTTGGCCTGCGCGAACGTGGTGCTCGCCGTGAAGAGGTTGGTGTTGGCGTAGTACCAGATGCGGGCGGCCTTCTCGACGCCGATGGCCGGCACGTTGATGGTGCTGCGGCCGCGCGGGTGCACGCCGCCCTTGGAGAGCAGCGCGAACGCCAGGTTCGGCACGCCGGAGCTGTAGTGCACGTCCGTGCTGGACGTCACGTTGGCCGCCCAGTCCTTGGACACGCCGTCCTTCGCCGGGTCGTCCATGTAGCGGAGCGCGTCGTTCGCCGTGCCCGGCGTCCAGACGTCCTCGCCCACCATCCAGATGGCCGCCGCCGTGCTCCAGCCGTTGACGCGGCTCTCGCAGACGGCGCCGAACGTGTCGGACATCGCCTCGTTGAGACCGCCGGACTGGCCGGAGTACGTGAGGTTGGACTCATACTCCGTCACCGCGTGGGTCAGCTCGTGGACGGTGACGTCCGCGTCCTTGCCCAGCTCGATGGAGTTCACTCCGTCGCCGTCGCCGTACACCATCTGGGTGCCGTCCCAGTAGGCGTTCACGTAGTTGCGGCTGTAGTGCACCGTGCTGATGAGCGCCGTGCCCGCGTTGTTCAGCGAGTCGCGGTTGAAGAGCACCTTGTAACAGTCGTAGGTGTAGCCCAGCATGTCGTAGTTGGTGTCGACGTGCGAGTCACCGATGGCCGCCTGGCCCTCGCTGCGCTTGAGCGTGCCCGGGGTGCTGGTGCCGTTGTTCGCGCTGTAGACCTTGCGGTTGAGCGCGGTGTGGATCTCCGGCACGCGCAGCAGCATGGCGCCGTTGATGGCGTCCACATAGACGCGGTCGCGCAGCGGCATCAGCTCGCTCTCGCCCGTGACCTTCACCTCGTACGACAGGCGCAGGCGGCCGTCCTCAGCCTTCACGTACACCAGGCGCGCACCCTCCGCGGCCAGGTCCGTGCCCTTCGTGTCGCGCAGCGCCGCCGTCTGGGCCGCCTCCGCGGCGACCAGCGGACGCGCGGACACGGCGCCGCCGGAGCGCGCGGAGCCGTTCGCGCCGAAGATGGCGCCCGAGCTGTCCACGTGCACCACCAGCTCCTCGCCCACCACCGGCAGACCGTTCAGCGTCTGCGCGTAGCGGATGTGCGAAACGCCCTGCTCGTCCACGTTGATGCGGCGGACCTGCAGGTCGGAGGCGTTCAGGCGGAACAGCGACGCGATGGAGGGCAGCGACCCGGCGATGGCCGAGTGCACTTCCGCGGACGCGAAGCCCGTCAGCGGGCGGTCCGCCTGGCCCAGGCGGCCCTGGATGGTGTGCGGCGTCCCATCCGCGTTGGTGCCGACAATCTGGGCGCCCGGAATGACGCTCAGGGCGTTCTGCACTTCGGCGACTTCATCCGGCTTCTGCTGATCCTTCTGAGTGTTGGAGTCCATCTCACCGACGCCGCAAGCGACGAGGGGGAAGGCCAGCAGGGCTGAAACGAAACGAGTGCGAACCAAGGTACTGCCTCCTGCCCGGCGCAAAGGGGGTGGTCGCCGGGACAGCGCTCCTTTCAGCATTCTTCAGGCCAACTCATTAAGTCCGCGAAATGCCTCGCAGTACGGGAAGGCCCTGAAAAACGGCTGGCACATCAGTGCCCAGTAAATCTTCTGTAATGTGGAAGCATTCGTTACGCGTCTGGCACAAAGGCCCGTTCTTACTGGGCTTTTCGCCCTTCGTGGGTCCCTGTCCTGAACCATGACAGTGCACACGGGGGTTCGTCCTCTATTCGGACAATCCCAGGCTGACGGCTTTTTCTTGCTACGCAAAGCAAGGCCCTGAATTCGCGCGCCGTGCGTCAGCGCCACACGCCGAGCAGCACCCGCGCGCGCCCGTCCATGGGGAGCGCGGCCTCTTCCACCGTGGTGTAGCCGGCGTCGCGGGCCACGTCGGCCAGGTGCCGCATCCACGGTTTGTAGGGCATCCCATTGTCGGAGCAGCAAGGGACGACGGCGAAGCCCAGCCCGTGGCGCGCGGCGTACTCGATGATGATCCGCGTGGCGCCGTCCGGGTGCATGCCCACGACGAGCTCCGCCTCGCAGGGCTCTTCCAGGGTGAAGAGCCGCTGCGCGTACTTCACGGGCAGGTGCTTGTGGCGCAGGTCGAAGGTGGTGACCGTGCGGCCGCGCTGGGTGAGGGACTCGTTCAGCTTCCCCATGCCGCCGGCGATGTCATAGACGCGCAGGGCCTGGGGAAAGCGCGTGACGAGCAGGTCCGCGAAGAGGTCGAAGCGTCGCTTGTCCGCCATGGCGGCTCCTTCAGCCCGGGCCTTTTCAGGCGCGGGTGCACACCGTCCACAACAGCCGCTCGATGACGAGCTTCCCGCTGGCGGAGGACTTCAGGGCCAGGTCCGCGTCCGCGCACGCCACCAGGGCGTTGAGCAGCTCGCGGCGCTCGTAGCGGGCGGCGGCCTGCATGCCGAACGCGAGCGCCCACGCGTTGGGCGTCTTGCGCTTGGTGGCCTTCAGCTCCGCCTCCAGCTTGGGGAGGATGCGCGCCTCCACGTCGCGGCCGGTGCGCGGCGGCTGGCCGCCCGCGTACTTCTCCAGCCAGGCGTGGTTCTCCAGGAGCGAGCGGACGATGGACGTCACCGCGCCCAAGAGCTGTAGCGCGTGCGTGCCCTGCCCCATCGCGTCCTCGGCGTAGGAGAGCGCGTCGCGCAGCTCGCGCTTCTGGAGCGCCTCCGTCAGCTCGAAGAACTCCTCCTCGCGCGCGTGGTGCACCAGCAGCGCCACGTGCTGCGCTTCGATGGTGGGCCCCTCCGCGTAGACGGCCAGCTTCTCCAGCTCCGACTGGAGCAGCCGGATGTTGCCGCCGATGCGCTCCTTCAAGCCCTCCAGCGCGCCCGGCCCCAGCTTCTTCTTGAAGGGGGCGAGGAACTCCTTCGAAATCTCGCTGAGGTCCAGGTCCTTGTGGCGCGCGGCCACCTTGCGCTCGAAGAGGCGGCCCTTGTCCTGCGCGAACTTGAGCAGCGGGCTGCGCGAGTCCACGTCCGTGGCCGCGAGCACCAGCGCGTGCCCCGGCGGCACGCCCTTCTGGAGCAGCTCCAGCAGCGCGGACGCGTCACCCTCCGGAGCGCTGATGCGCTCGTCGCGGCAGAAGGCCGCCGCCTCCTGGAGAAAGGCCAGGTCCGCCTCCGCCAGGTCCACGTTGAGCTCTTCCTTCCACTGCTCCACCGAGGGCGCGCCGGGCACGCGGGGGTCCAATTGGTCCACGCCCCAGCCCGCGCGGCCCGCGAGCGCCAGCAGCCGCCGGGCGCCCTCCTTGCGCTTGCCCGCCTTCCACGCGTCGCGCGCCTTGGCCAGCGCGTCGCCCTTGCCCTTCTTGGGCGCGAGGAACTCCGGGTCGCGCACCAGCACCACCTTGCGCCCGGGGAACAGCGGCAGCGTGGCCAGTTCCTGCGCCACCTCGCGCGGGGAGGCCGCGTCCAGCACCGCGAGGTTCAGCCCCATGGCGGCGTCCGGCACCAGCGTCTTCACCAGCTCGTCGGCGCCCTTCCTGACCAGGAACTCCTCGCCCCACAGGAGGTACAGCGGCCACACCTTGCCGCCCTTCACCTCCGCCAGCACCTCGTCCATGTCCGCGCTCACCGGCCCTCCACGCACAGTTCGATGAGCAGCCGCTCCAGCTGCAACCGGGGCGCGCCGTTGCGCGAGCCGATGGCCGTGCGCGCCGACTCCAGCAGCGAATGCCGCCGGTGCAGCGCGGCCTCCGACGTGCGCTTCGCCGCGTCCTCCGCCAGCGCCGTCAGGTCGCGGTTCGCCAGCGACTCCAGCGCCCCGGCCTTGGCGAGCGCCACGTCCCGCGTCCACAGGATGAGCAGCTCCAGCGCCGTGTCCGCGTCCTCGCGCGAGCCGCCGTGCGCCTCCGCGAAGCGCAGCAGGGCCGGGATGTCGTTGCCGCTCAGTGCTTCAAAGGCGGTGAGGACGTCCTTGCGCTCCTTCAGCGCGTCCACGTCCAGCGCGAGCGCGCGGCCCAGGCTGCCGCCGGACATCACCGCGGCCAGAGCGGCGGTGTCCGCGTCCAGCTTGCGCTCCTGCTGCACGTGCCGTGCGACCAGGTCCACCGGCAGCGGACCGAAGTACACCTTGCTGCACCGGCTGCGGATGGTGGGCAGCAGCCGGTCCATGGCGCTCGCCACCAGGATGAGGGTGGTCTCCGCGGGTGGCTCCTCCAGCGTCTTGAGGAACGCGTTCTGCGCCTGGACGTTCATCTGCTCGGCGCTGACCAGGATGGCCACCTTGCGCTTGGACTCCAGGCCGCGCAGCGCCAGGCGCTCCTGGAGCTGCCTTATCTGCTCCACACGCAGCTCACGGCTGGGCGTGCCGGTGAAGTCGGAGCGGCCCGCGAGTCCTCGCGACACGCGCTCGTCGTCCGGCATCACCCAGGTGACGTCCGGGTGCAGCCCCTTGGCCAGGCGCACGCAGCTGGCGCACTTGCCGCAGCCCACCTCCGGGGCCTCCGGGCAGGTGAGGGCCTGGGCCAGGCCCACCGCGGCCAGCTCCTTGCCGACCCCCTCGGGCCCGGCGAACAGGTAGGCGTGATGCACCGAGCCAGACCGCAGGGCGGATTGGAGCGCGTCCATCGCGCGGGACTGTCCCTGCACCGAGGCAAGCGTCATGGGGGGCGTGTATCCCCGCTCGGGGCCCACCCGTCAACCGCCACCTTGACCCGTGCGCGCGCCACCGGTCTGATTCGCCGGGCGTGTTGAACTTCCTCGAAGGCTATCTCCCCCTGCTGGCGGGCTCCATCCTGACGGTGCTCCTGCTGGGCATCCAGCGGACCACCCGCGACCCGGACCTGCGCGACGACCTGCGGGGCGCGGTGCGGATGCTGCTCGCCTTCCTGGTGCTGCGGCTGGCGGCGCGCCTCCTGCCGGAGGCCTCGACGCCGGAGGGCCTGCGCAAGTTCGTGAACGTGGGCTGGATGCTCACGTTCGTCTACGGCGTCATCCGGGCCGCGGTGGCGTTCGCGCTGAAGCTGGTGCGGATGCGCTCGCCGGTGACGACGCCCAAGATTCTCCGCGACGTCATCGACTTCACGCTGTACGCGCTCGCCACCGTCCCCATCCTCCAGAGCCAGCTCGACCTGGACCTGGCGGGCCTGGTCGCGTCCACCGCGGTGCTGACGGTGGTCATCGGTCTGGCGCTCCAGGAGACGCTGGGCAACCTCTTCGCGGGCCTGTCGCTGCAGTTGGACCGGCCGTTCGAGGTGGGCGACTTCATCCGCATTGGCGAGCACACCGGGCGGGTGGTGCACATCGGGTGGCGCTCCATCCGCATCGCCAACTTCCGGCGCGAGGTCATCACCCTGCCCAACAGCATGGTGGGCAAGGAGCACGTGAAGAACTTCACCCAGCACCGCGAGCCCGTGGGCATCGAGGTGCAGGTGGGCGTGTCACTGGACGCGCCGCCCAACCAGGTGAAGCAGGCGCTGCTGGAGGTGGCCCGGGAGATTCCCCAGGTCCTCGTTCAGCCGCCGCCGCTGGCGCGCACGGTGGGCTTCACGGAGTCCAACACGCAGTACATGGTGCGCGTGTTCCTCAACGACTTCGCGCTGTCGGACAGCGTGAAGGAGGAGCTGCACACGCGGCTGTGGTACCGGCTGCGCCGCGAGGGCATGGAGCTGCCCCACGCCCAGCGTACGGTGACCCTGCGCCGCGAGACGAAGCACCGCCGCCGCGAGCTGGCGGACGAGACCGTGCGCGACCTCTTGCGTCAGGTGGACCTCTTCGCGCCGCTGGGCCCGGAGGAGGTGGAGCGACTGCAGTGCGAGGTGGTGGTGCGCCGCTTCGGCCGCAACGAGCGCGTCATCCAGGAGGGCGACGAGGGCGGGACCTTCTACGTCGTGGCCTCCGGCGAGGTCAGCGTGCGCGCCGGCACGCTCCAGTCCGAAATCACGCGGCTGGGCCCGGGCCAGTACATCGGGGAGATGTCCCTGCTCACCGGCGAGCCCCGTGCCGCCACGGTGGTGGCGCTCCAGGACTCCGTGCTGCTGGAGCTGGACCGGCCCACCTTCGCGCGCCTGTTCTCCGACTACCCGGGCCTCGCCCGGCAGCTCTCCGCGCTCCTCGCCCAGCGCCGCACCCAGCTGCGCGCCGTGGCCCAGGCCGCGGGTGGCGGGCCGGACCACTCGCCCGAGGCGGGCCGCATCCTCGGAAGGCTGCGTTCGCTCTTCGGCCTGAAGCACGAATAGCGGATTTTCCCCGCACAACTCCGGGGCAATCACGACCCTCTGTTACGCACTGCGTGGCGGCCTGGAAGGCATGCATCCAGCCGCGACGCCGGGGCCTTTGACGCTTGGAGCCTGAAAGGTCTAAAGGTTCACACATGCAAGACATTCGTGGCTTCCCCGCGCGATTGGGCGCGCTGCTGCTTCCCGGCGCGCTGCTGATGGCCCTGCCCCAGAACGCCGCGGCCACGGCCCAGGTGAAGCCAGACGCGACGGTCGCGGGCCTGGAGCGGCTGACGCACCGCCGGGTCTTCTTCGGCCACCAGTCGGTGGGCGGCAACATCCTGGACGGCGTGCGGGGCCTGCCGAACGCGAAGGCGCCCGCCATCGTGGAGGTGAAGGACGCGAGCGCCACGATTCCGCGGGGCACGCTGGCGCACGCGTTCGTGGGCCAGAACGAGCAGCCGGAGACGAAGCTGGCGCACTTCGAGCAGCTGTTGGACGGCGGCGTCGCCACGCAGGTGGACGTGGCGCTGGTGAAGTTCTGCTACATCGACTTCACCTCCAGCACGGACGCGAAGTCACTGTTCGAGAAGTACCGCGCCACGCTGGCGGGGCTGAAGTCGCGCCACCCGGGCGTCACCTTCGTGCACGTCACCGCGCCGCTGACGACGGTGCAGCGCGGGGCGAAGGCGTGGTTCAACGAGCTGCGTGGGCGCGCGGTGTTCGGCGTGGGGGAGAACGTGTCGCGCGAGGCGTTCAACGCGCTGATGCGGCAGACCTACGGCGGCAAGGAGCCGCTGTTCGACCTGGCGGCGCTGGAGTCGTCGCAGCCGGACGGCACCCGTGAGACGTACGAGGTCAACGGCCGCGCGTATCCGGCGATGGTGCCGGCCTACTCGGATGACGGGGGGCACCTCAACGCGCAGGGGCAGGCGCGCGTGGCCTCCGCGCTCGTCACCTTCCTGGCGGCCCTGCCGGAAACCCCACGCGAGGCGCCCGCCGCCGCGAAGGCCGGGCCCTGAGACATGCGCGTTCCGTTGATGATGCTGCTCGGCCTGGGGCCAACCGTCGCGCGTTTGAAGCTGCGCCGCTGTGGAGTCGTGGGCGCCACCCCCACCGTCTGGGGGCGCGTCTGGATTCACGGCGAGGGTGAAATCCAGGTGGGGGACCGCGTGCTGTTCGACGCGCGGATGGCGCCCATCGAGCTGCACGCGCAGCGGGGGGGACGCATCGTGATTGAAGACGACGTGACCATCGAGGGAGGCAGCTCCATCGAAGCGCAGTCATGCGTGACGGTGGGCGCGCGCAGCCACCTGGGCATGTGGTGCAAGCTGATGGACAACATGTACCACCCGGTCCGGGGCAACCGGCACGAGCGGCCGCAGTCGGTGCCGCTGGTGGTGGAGGAAGGCGTCACGGTGGGCAGCCGCTCCATCCTGCTGCCGGGCACGCACCTGCAGAAGGGCGCGAGCGTGGCCTCCGGCACGGTCATCTCCCGCCGCATCCCGCCGGGCGTGACGGTGGGTGGGGCTCCGGCCCGCGTGCTGCGGCGCGAGGTGGCGCGATGAAGCCTCCCCTCCCCTCCCGGGCCGAGGCGCTCCAGATGGCGCGCGCGGGCCTCCAGATGGTGCGCACGGAGGTGCTTCCGCGCGCCGAGCGCGTGGTGGCCGTGGCGCGGGCGCGCTGGCTGTTCCGCGACTTCCGCATGGGCCGGGACGTGGCGGCGTATGGCCCGGTGGCCGCGCGCAACGACGGCCACGCGGAGCTGGGCGACAAGCTGACGTTCCTGGGCGGCATGCTGCCCACGTCGGTGGTCTGCTACGAGCACGCGCGGCTGCTGGTGGGCAACGAGACCCAGTTCAACTACGGCGCGTCCGTGGAGGCCTGGGAGTCGGTGCAGATTGGCGACCGGTGCATGTTCGCGTCGTTCGTGCGCGTGAGCGACCGGGACGGCCAGCGCATCGCCCCCATCATCATCGAGGACGACGTCTGGGTGGCCCACGGCGCCATCCTGCTACCCGGCGTGCGCATCGGTGCACGGTCGGTGGTGTCCGCCGGCAGCATCGTTTCGCAGGACGTGCCCCCGGATTCGCTCGCCATGGGCAACCCGGCGCGCAGCATGAGCCTGGACCTGGTGGCCCGCGGCGCCACGGGCACCTGACGGGCCGCTTGCTTGCTTCGCCCGGCGCTCAGCAAAACGCGCCGGGCGCGTTCTTTTCCGCATCCCCTCCCACACCCCATCATCCGCTTCAACGACAGGACCCAACCCATGAGCACGCGTGACACGCTTCGCACCTTCATCGTCGACACCTTCTTCGTGGACGACTTCGCGGACGACGACTCGTTCCTGCGCAAGGGCCTCATCGACTCCACGGGCATGATGGAGCTGGTGGCCTTCATCGAGACGGAGTTCCACATCAAGCTCGACGACAAGGAGCTGGTGCCGGAGAACCTGGACTCGCTGTCGCGCGTGGTGGCCTTCGTGGACCGCAAGCAGTCGCTGGCGAAGGCGAGCTGAGACGCCCATGTGCGGCATCGCGGGGTTCACCTTCCCGGCGGGTGACGCTTCGGGCACGGCACAGCACGCCGACCGCCTGCGCCGCATGACCGCCAGCATCAAGCACCGGGGGCCGGACGCGCAGCGGGCCCTGCTCCTGGATGGCGCCGCGCTGGGGCACGCGCGGCTGTCCATCGTCGACCTGGCCTCCGGTCACCAGCCGATGCGCGACGAGGCCACCGGCCTCACGGTCGTCTTCAACGGCGAAATCTTCAACCACGTGGAGCTGCGCGAGCAGCTGTCGGGGGCGTATGCCTTCCGCACGCGCTCGGACACGGAGGTCATCCTCGCGGCGTTCCTCACGTGGGGCATCGACTGCGTGCGCCGCTTCGAGGGCCAGTGGGCCTTCGCGCTGTGGGATCCGCGCGACCGCACGCTGTGGATGTCGCGCGACCGCGTGGGCATCTGCCCGCTGTTCTACGCGCACCTGCCGCAAGGGCACCTGGCGTTCGCGTCGGAGGCGAAGGCGCTCTTCGCTGGAGGTCTGGTGACGCCGGCGCTGGACGCGCGGGGGCTCAAGCAGACGTTCCAGCTCTGGGCGCCGGTGGCGCCGCGCACGTCCTTCGAGGGCGTGTCGCTGCTGCCGCCCGCGCACGTGGCGAAGTGGCGCGATGGAGCGCTGACGGTCCAGCGCTACTGGGACCTGGACTTCGGGGTGACGCCGGACGCGGCGGAGGCACCCCGGCTGTTGGAGGAACTGGGCGCGGTGCTGGACCGGGCGGTGCGCCTGCGGCTGCGCGCGGACGTGCCGGTGGCGGCGTATCTGTCGGGTGGGTTGGACTCCAGCCTGCTGTGCGCGTTGGCGCAGGAGCAGCTGGGCGGGACGCTGCGGACCTTCTCCGTGGGCTTCGCGCACGCGCGGTTCGACGAGCGCACGCACCAGGCGACGGTGGCGGAGCAGCTGCGCACCGAGCACCGCGTGGTGGAGATGCGCGACGGTGACATTGGCGCGCTGGTGCCGGGCGTCATCTTCCACGCGGAGCAGGCGATGATGCGCTCCGCGCCCGCGCCGTTCCTGCGGCTGTCCGGGTGGGTGCGCGACCAGGGCATCAAGGTGGTGCTGACGGGTGAAGGGTCGGACGAGATGTTCCTCGGCTACGACCTCTTCAAGGAGACGCAGGTGCGCCAGTTCTGGGCGCGCCAGCCGGGCTCGAAGTACCGGCCGCTGCTCTTGCGCCGGTTGTACCCGACGCTGTCGGTGAGCCAGCAGAACGTGGAGCTGCTGCGCGAGTTCTTCGGCACGGGGCTGGAGACGCCGGACGCGCTGGGGTTCTCGCACCTGGTGCGGTGGGGCAACAGCGGTCGCATCCTGCGCTTCCTCGCGCCGGAGTTCGCCGCGAAGGTGGCGGACGAGGATCCGGTGGCGTCGGTGCTCGCGACGGTGCCGGACGCGGTGGCGAAGTGGCGGCCGTTGGCGCGGGCGCAGTACCTGGAGGCGCGCACGTTGCTGTCGGGCTACCTCCTGTCCGCGCAGGGCGACCGCATGCTGCTGGGCAACGCGGTGGAGGGGCGCTTCCCGTTCCTGGACACGGGCGTGATGGAGTTCGCCGCGCGCGTGCCGGAGCGGCTGCGGCTGCGGGGTCTGGATGAGAAGCACCTGCTCAAGCGCTTCGCGAAGGGCCGGGTGCCTGCGTCCATCCTGGAGCGCAGCAAGTTCCCGTACCGTGCGCCCATCGCGGGAGCGCTGGTGGGCCCGGATGCGCCCGCGTGGGCGCGCGAGCTGCTGGCCCCGGAGGCGGTGGCGGCGACGGGCGTCTTCGACGCGCGCAAGGTGGAGCGGCTGGTCGCGAAGCTGCGTGCGCCGAACTCCGCGGAGAGCGAAGCGGACACCATGGCCTTGTTCGCCGTGGCGTCCACGCAGTTGCTGGCGCATCACTTCCTGAAGCCGAAGCCCGTGCCCCAGGCGGACGTGGACGCGGTGCAGTTGGAGGCCGCGTGAGCACGCCTTCAGGCACCGGAGTGGCGAGTCCGCCCGCGCCGCGTTCGCATGCGCAGTGGGAGGGAGCGTGAGCGCGCATGCGGACACCGCGCCGTCATGGGTTCGTGGCCATGCGGCAGCGACGCCGGACGCGCCGGCGGTGGATTCGCCGTGGGCTCGGCTCAGCTATTCCCAGCTCGAAGCACGGATGCTGGCGCTCGCGGGACAGCTGCGTGCATCCGGCGTGGAGCCCGGGGCTCGGGTCCTCATTGCCCTGCCCCTGGGCTGCGCGGCGGCCGTCGCGGGGCTCGCGGTGCAGGCCCTGGGTGCCTGCGCCGTGGAGCTGGACCGTGAGACGGGCGCGGACTCCCTGACCAGCATCCTCGCGCAGACGGGTGCCCGCCACGCGGTCATCTTTGGTCAGGACGCGCGGCGCTGGACGGGACGCTCGCAGCTCACCCACTTCTTCATCGTCCACGGCTCCCGTCCTCCGGAGCGCATGGTCGGACTGCTGAAGCCCGCTTCGTGCACGTGGTTGCAGGAGGACGGCGCGGTGGATCCAGAGGCCAGCTTGGAGCCGCTGGCCGCCCTGCCCTCGCTGCCTCCGGATGCGCCCGCGTCCATCGTCTACACGTCCGGCAGCACGGGCACGCCCCGTGGCGTCGTGCAGACGTTCGCCAACATCGCGGCGAACACGCGCTCCATCGTGGAGTACCTGGGCCTCACCCCGCGCGACCGCGCCATGCTCATCCTTCCCCTGCACTACTGCTACGGGAAGAGCGTGCTCCAGACGCACCTGCTCGCGGGCGGCTCCGTGTTCCTGGATCCGCGCTTCATGTACCCGCAGGTGGTGCTGGAGGCCATGGCCACCGAGTCCTGCACCGGCTTCGCGGGCGTGCCCCTCACCTTCGAGCTGCTGCGCCGTCAGGCCGCACCGGACTCGCTCGCGAACCTGAAGCTGCGCTACCTCACCCAGGCCGGCGGCGGTATGTCCCCGGACACCGTGCGCTGGACGCGCGAGGCCTTCCACCCGGCGGAGCTGTTCGTCATGTACGGCCAGACGGAGGCCACCGCGCGGCTCTCCTACCTGCCGCCCTCGCGCGCCACCGACAAGGCGGGCTCCATCGGCCAGGGCATCCCCGGCGTCACGCTGGCCGTGGTCGGTGACGACGCCACGCCCCTGCCCGACGGTGAAGTGGGCCAGCTCGTGGCCAGGGGCGCCAACGTCACCCCCGGTTACCTCAACGCTCCCGACGACACCGCCGCCATCCTCCATGACGGCTGGCTGTGGACCGGCGACCTCGCGTGGCGCGACGCGGACGGCTTCTTCTTCCTCGTCGGCCGCGCGAAGGAGATCCTCAAGGTCGGCGGCCACCGGGTGAGCCCCGCGGAGATGGAGCACGTCCTCGCGCGCCACCCGGCCGTGCTGGATGTCGCCGTGGTGGGCGTGCCGGACGACCTGGGCGGCGAGGCCGCGTGCGCCGCCGTGGTCCTCCACCCCGGCGCCACCACGAAGGAGGACGACCTCCGCCGCTTCTGCCGCGAGGCGCTCCCGGCCCACAAGGTGCCACGCCACGTGCTGTTCACCGACGCGCTCCCTCGCGGGCCCACCGGCAAGGTGCTCAAGGCCGACCTGCGCACGCGCGTGCTGTCTTCACTCTCTTCTCCTGAATCGAGGTCGTCGTGACGATGAAGTTCTCCAAGCAGGTGCTGGAACTGGACTGGGAGGCCAAGGCCGCGTCGCTGTCCGACGGGCTCAAGGAGGCCGTCCTCAAGAAGCTGCGCAAGCGCGGACTGGTGGTCGCCGTCTCCGGCGGCATCGACTCCGCGTGCGTCGCCGCGCTGGCGGTGCGCGCGCTGGGACCGGACCGCGTCTTCGGCCTGCTCCTGCCGGAGCGCGACTCCAGCGGCTTGTCCTCCAAGCTGGGCCGCGAGCTCTGCGAGAAGCTGGGCATCCAGTACACGCTGCACGACATCGCGCCCATGCTGGATGCCGCCGGGTGCTATTCGCAGCGCGACGCGGCCGTGCGCTCCGTGTTCCCCGCGTTCCAGCCGGACATGAAGTGGAAGATCGTCATGCACGGCGACCGGCTCAACACGGACGCCCTCAACGTCTTCTACGTGGTGGTGCAGGTGGACGGGCAGGAGCAGCGCTTCCGCCTCACGCCCCAGGCCTACGTGCAGATCGTCGCCGCCACCAACTTCAAGCAGCGCGCGCGCAAGATGATGGAGTACTTCCACGCGGACCGGCTGAACTTCGCCGCGTCCGGCACGCCCAACCGCCTGGAGTATGATCAGGGCTTCTTCGTGAAGCTGGGCGACGGCTCCGCGGACGTGAAGCCCATCGCCAGCCTCTACAAGACGCAGACGTACAAGCTCGCGCGGCACCTGGGCGTCATCGACGGCATCCTCAACCGCGAGCCCACCACGGACACGTTCAGCCTGGAGCAGTCGCAGGAGGACTTCTACTTCTCCGTGCACTACTCGCAGCTGGACCTCATCCTCTGGGCGAAGAACCACGGCATCACGCCCGAGGAGGTCTCCCCGGAGATGGGCCTCACGCCGCAGCAGATCCAGCGCGTCTACGACGACATCGACCAGAAGCGCCGCACCACCGCGTACCTCCACGCGCAGCCGCTGCTGCTCGAAGAGGTCAGCGAGCTGAAGCCCTTCAAGATCTCCTGAAGCGCTTCACCCGCCTCCGGAACCGGAGGCCGCTTCGATGCTGTCCGCGGCCTCCACCCGGAGACGCTCCTCCGGGGTGAACGAGTCGAACAAGAGCCGCTGCACCGCGGCCTGACGCCGGGCAGGGTCCGGTTCGCTCTGGCCCAGCGCCGCGCGCTTCGCGCGGAAGTCCGCCAGCCGCTGCTTCCACTGCGCACGCTCCGCGTCCAGCGCCTCCAACCGCTCGGTGGCCTCCGGCCCCACGGTGGACAGCCGGTGCTGGTGCAGGTCCTCCGCCGTCGCGCCCCCCGCCAGCAGCTCCTGCTCCACGGCCTGCTGCCGCAGCGGGCGCACGGCCTCCTCGCGGCTGGCGCGCACGTCCGGAGGCAGCCGCTCCTCCAGGTCCGCCATGCGCTGCTCGCGCTCCTCCCTCGTCAGCGACGCGTCCTGCATCAGCTTCAGCCGCTCCACGGCGACCGCGTCCACCGCCTCCTCCTGCCCGAAGAGGCCGTCGGCCGCGCCGCCCAGGTGCTCCCGGCGCAGCTTGCGCAGGGACTCCAGGCGCTCGGCGGTATCCATCGTGGCCGCGGAGCCCTTTGACGCCAGCCCCCGCGCCCCCTCCAGATAGGCCAGGTAGTCATCCAGCACCTGCACCGCTTCGTCCATGGCGGCGGCAGGCAGCTTCTTCGCCCGCAGGGCCGCGAGGATGCGCTCGCGGATGAGCGACGCGGGCTCCTCGCCCGTGGCGGACAGGTAGTAGTTGAAGAACCGGCGCAGGTCCGCGTTCGGCACCAGGTGCCCGGACGCGTCCACCAGCACCGCGCCATCCTCCTCCGTGTCCTTCAGCGAACCGGGCAGCGGCGGCAGCGGCGAGCCAGCCTGCGGAGCCGGGCTCGGCGTCGCGGCGGCACCGGGAACACCGGGAGACGTCCCCAGCGGCTTCGGCCCCTGGGCGACTTGAACGGCGGACGGCGGGACAGCGGGTCCGGGCGCGTCCTCCGCCCGGACCTTCCACCACGAGAAGACACCGGCACCCAGGAGGGCGCACAGCGCGACCACGAGAATGACGGCGCGGCTCTTCATGGCGGGGCGCTCCTGGAGCGGATTACAGGCCCGCGGTCTTCAGGCGGTTCGCCTGGGTGCGGAACACGGACTTCGGGTCGGTGAAGAACGCGGTGAGGCCCAGCACCTGGTTCACTTCGTCCAGGTGATTCATGTCGTAGTTGTCACGGATGACCGTGCCGAAGCGCGAGCTGCAGCGGCCCACGAGGCCGTCGTTGGCCTCGCTGTAGAAGAAGGACGACAGCTTCATCGCGTAGTCGGACGCGTCGAAGACGTTGGTGAAGGGATCCGTGCCGGACCAGGAGTAGTAGCGCTGCCCCTGCGTGCCCGTCGCCGCGCCAGTGCCGCACGAGGTGGTGGGCAGACCCGCCGGGAACTTCGCGTTGTACGTGGCCGCGCCCGAAGCGGACAGCGCAGACAGCGCGCCAATCGCGTCCTGCGGCTGCGTCTTGCCGGACAGCAGGCCCAGCACCATGCCCAGGTTGTTCGCGAAGTACGACAGCACGCTCTCCGTGAACGAACCGCCCTTGATGTTCGAGCGCAGGTAGGTGGCCAGGTCCGCGCCCTTGTGCGGAGAGCCCACCGTCGTCACGGACGCCACCAGGTCCGGCCGCACCGCCGCCACGTAGCGCACGTCCAGGCCGCCGTGGCTGTGGCCAATCAGGTTCACCTTCTTCGCGCCCGAACGCGCGAGCACGTCCTGCACCTGCGCCAGCAGCGCCTCGCCGCGCGCCTCGCTCGTGTTGAACTGCGGAACGTGCGTGATGTAGACCTTCGCGCCGCCCGACTTCAGCGTCGACTCGATGCCGTAGAAGTAGTCGAGCACCCCGAACAGCGAATCAAAACCCGCCATGCCGTGCGCCAGCACGATGGGGTACTTCGTCTGCGTGTACGTATCCGCGCGGGCGGGCTGCGCCCAGAGGGCAAGAACCGCGACAGTCAGAACGAGGGTCCGGACGGCGTTTCGCATACAGGCTCCTGATTGGGGAGGGCGGATCATCGAAGGGATTGACCCGCGAATCAGCCCATAAAGCGAGACACTGATAAAAATCAAGCCAACCTCAGAATTAACCGAAAAGCATGTCAGCTCCGGGTCAAGACAGACGCATGCGTTTGCGGCCCTTCCCTCTGCGACCCGTTGCGTCATGAAAAGTGGCAGCATGCGGGCCCTTCCCGAGGAGCACTCGCTTGGACACCGCCGCCTATCAGGCCTTCACCACGGAATTGACGCGCAGGGCTGACGCGGACGGCCGGTTCCGCGGGCTCGTGGCGCTGGGCTCGATGGCGGCGCGCGACTACGCGCCGGATGACTTCAGCGACCATGACTTCTTCGTCGTCGCCTGGCCCGGACACGCTGAAACATTGAGACAGGAGCGCGGCTGGCTGCCCCGCGCGGAGGACGTGGCGCTGGCGTTCCGCGAGACGGCGCATGGCCTCAAGGTCGTGTACCGCGACGGGCACCTGCTGGAGTTCGCGGTGTTCGACCTGGAGGAGCTGTCGTTCGCGCGCGTCAACCGCTACCGCGTGCTGCTGGACAAGGGCGGCGTGACGGAGCGCATGAACGAGCGCGCGCGGGACACGGCGGTGGAGCTCCAGCGCACGGCCCCGGACGACGCGTGGCTGTTCGGGCAGTGGCTCACGCAGGTGCTGGTGGGCGTGGGGCGCCACGCGCGCGGCGAAGGGCTCAGCGGACGCTCACGGCTCCACGAAGCGGTGCGCCTGTTCTGCCTGCTGCTCGCGCGCCATGTCCCCGCCCCTGCTGCTTCGCTGCTGGACGGGTTGGATCCGGTGCGGCGCGTGGAGCGCGTGTATCCGGAGACCGGCGGTGAGCTGGCGCGAGCCATGGAGGGCGATACGCCCGGCCTCGCGCGCACGCTCCTGCGACTGGCCGAGCGCGAGCTGTCCCACGTGCCCGCGTACCCGCGCGACGGAGTGGCCGCCGTGCGGGCGCGAATCGAAGCGGCGCACCGGTAGGCGCGCGGCACCTCAGGCGCGGGCGGAGTCCGGTTCCCGGGCGTTGTGCGCGATGACGAGCACCCGCTCGGGATTCGGCTGCCGGCGCGCCCAGTCCAGGAGCGCGGTGAAGGCATCCGGCGCGGGGGCGGCCGTGGCCAGGAGCATGCGCGGCTGGTGTTCGAAGAACAGGTCCTCCGCGCCCAGGTTCTGGGCCCCCCACGTGCGCCAGCCGGGCATCGAATTGCCGGGCGCGGGCTGCAGGCCGGTGACGGTGAAGCCACCGGCCATGAAGACGCGCGTCAGGCCCACCAGCGTCGCGCCCGTGCCGAAGCCACACACCACGTGCCGCACCGTGGGGAAGCGCTCGCGCACCTGCGCGCGCAGCCCCGACGCCCAGGCCTCCACGCACGCCACCAGCGCCCGGTTGGTGAGCTGCCGGGGCCAGGACCAGCCCTCGCGCTCCAGGGACTGGGCCTGGTGGAACATGTCCGCCATCGAGTCCACCTGCCGCACCTGCCCCTGGAAGCCGTGGGCGCGCAGGTACGTCGCGCCCGCCGCGTCCGTCAGCGCCACCGTGGGCAGGCCCCGCTCGCGGCCCAGGAGGTCCAGCGCCAGCGCGCTCGACGCGCCGGACAGCTCCACCAGCCCGCGCGAGCCCGGCGGCATCGCGGCCAGGTAGCGCGCGAAGGTGAGGTACTTGAGGCTGCCGGACGGCTGCGCCCCGCCCCACAACACCACCGGACCGCTCGCTCGCGGACGCGACAGGGAAAACACTCCACGCATGGCCGCCCCCTGGCGCGCACCTGCATTCCGCGCCCGACACGCGCCGGAGTCTTCCGGAGGGGGCCCCTCCACGGCCATTGCCCCCGGGACGGGGCGGATGTCCTGCGCGGGACGGCGCAAGTCCCTGCAAGCACGTGGCGGGCGGTTATGCTCCGGGCCCATGTCTCAAGCCCCGCGCGTCCGCATCCTGCTGTCGGAGACGTACAACCCCTGGTTCAACCTCGCGACCGAGGACTGGATCTTCCGCGAGCTGGATCCCTCCACCCAGACGCTCTTCCTCTGGCGCAACGACAACACGGTCGTCATCGGCCGCAACCAGAACCCGTGGTCCGAGTGCAACCTCTCCCGCATGGAGGAGGACCAGGTCTTCCTCGCGCGGCGCACCAGCGGCGGCGGCGCGGTGTTCCACGACCTGGGCAACACCTGCTTCACGTTCCTGTCCGCGAAGGAGGGCTACAACAAGACGGCGAACGTCACCATCCTGCTGGACGCGCTGTCGCGGCTGGGCGTGACGGCGCAGGCGTCCGGGCGCAACGACCTGGTGATTCCGCTGGAGGACGGCCCCCGGAAGATCAGCGGCAGCGCGTACCGCGAGACGAAGGACCGCGCCTTCCACCACGGCACGTTCCTCATCCACGCCAACCTGTCGCGGCTGGCCAACTACCTCACGCCGCACCCTAAGAAGCTGGAGTCCAAGGGCAGCGCGTCGGTGCGCTCGCGCGTGATGAACATCCGCGACCTCCAGCCGGAGGCCTCCCATGAGTCGCTGGTGAAGGCGATGATTGGCGCCTTCTGCGACTTCCACGGCGCCACCGCGGAGCCGGAGCTGCTGGAGCCCTCGTTCCTGGAGGGCCAGCCGTCGCTCAAGCGCACCTTCGATCACTACGCGTCGTGGGACTGGCGCTTCGGCAACGCGCCCCGCTTCAGCCACCAGATGGTGGAGTACCTGTCGTGGGGCTTCTTCGAGGTCCACGTCGACGCGGAGAACGGACACGTCACCCGCGCGCAGGTCTTCTCGGATGCGCTCTACCCGGACCTCGTGCAGGACCTGCAGACGGCAATCACCGGCAAGCCGCACAGCCGCGACGGGATGCAGCAGGCCGTCGCCGAGGTCCGCGCCCGTCACCCCTCGCAGGAGCGCGAGCTGGGAGAGCTGGGGACGTGGCTGATGGGCCAGGTCGAGGTCTGACCCGGCCCATCCGCCGTCACTTCACTCAGCGATGGCCACCACCGCCGTGGCCACCGCCGGAGTTGCCACCCCAGCCGCCGCCATTGCCACCGCCGCGGCTGGAACCGTGAGACGCACCGCCGCTGGAGCCGCGCGAGGAGGAGCCACCGCCGCGGCCGGAGCTGCCGCCACCCCAACCGCCGCTGTTGCTGCTGGAGGACCCGCCGCCGGTCTGCTGGACACGGCCGGAGCTGCCGCCGCCCCAACCGCTGCCGTTGCTGGACGAGGAGCGTCCCCCGCCACCCGACGACGGACGCCCGGGGCTGGAGCCGCCACCCGACGACGGACGCCCGGGGCTGGAGCCGCCATTCCAACCGCTGTTGCCGCCGCTGGACGGGTGCCCGCCGCCGCTCGTGCCGCGCCCACCGGGGGGCGGGCCGCGCGTGCCACCCCAGCCGCCGCTGTTGCCACCGTTGCCGTTGTTCGACGAATGGACGCCGCTGCCCTGCGGACGGTAGGGCCCGGGACGGCTGTTGCCCCGGCCGCCGTTGGACGTGTAGCGCCCGGGCGAAGCGTCATGCCCGCGCGGGCTGTTGTACCGGTACGGCCCCGGGCGCGAGTAGTGGTAGCCGCCCGGGCGGTAGCGGCTGTGCCCGTAGCCGTAGTAGCGCCACGACACGCCCGGGTACCGGTACCACGTGCGCAGGAACGGGTTCGGACGGCCGAAGGAGAACGAGATGTGCGCGTGGCGGTAGACCGGGACGACGACGCGCACCGAGCCGTTATAGCCCCAGCCACCGCCCACGAACGCCCAGGACGGGCCGCGGCGCACCCAGTGCGGCGACACGAACACCAGGCCCGGACGCGGCGGCTCCATCCACGAGCCGGAGACCCACTCGTAGCCGTTGGCGCCCCAGTACCAGTAGCCCGGCGCCCACGTGTAGCCCACGGCCGGCGCGGGGGGCGGCGCCTCCACGCGCAGGGCCGGAGGCGCCTGGGTGGCCGTCACGTCCTCGCTGGCGACCTCCACGGGGATCTCCACCTCGGTGGAGCCCTCCTGGGCCCAGCCGCCGGACACCCAGCGCCAGACGTCGTCGTCCTGCGCCCAGTAGCCGTTGACGTACTGGTAGCCGGGCATGCGCTCCACCCAGCCGCCGGACTTGAACTGCCAGTTGTCGCCGTCCCAGTACCAGTGCCCGGACGTCCAGACCGCGCCGGCATAGGGCCGGGGGGTCGGTGACTCGGCGGGCAGGTCAGGGGG